>DASVYQ010000040.1:0-9799 GCA_036392095.1 Patescibacteria group bacterium | reverse complement strand
TATATGCAAAAGGAGACGGGCAAGCACATTTTTTTAGAAAACAAACTCCCCTATTATTTTTGCGATATATATTAGGACTTTCAATTCTTTCTCTAGGATTATTTTTTAAACAAAAACTATTTTTAGAGACTATTCCTGTTTTACTAGTTTTTTATATTCTTTGGAGTATTGGAAAAAATTATAAATATATTCAAAAAACATCTGCTCTTTTCTGGTTACCTGTTTTACAATTTACATCAGACATTGCTGTTATGATTGGAACAATCTTGGGAATAGTAGTAAGTTTAAATGTAAAAAAAAACATTTTTCAGAATAAAATAATTAGTCTTTTTATTCTTTTTTACATTCTTCTTTGTCTAAGCACTATTTCATGGGGATTGCCAAATAATTCCCACCCATTTACCTATCATATGGATGAATGGGCTCAAGCGCAATCTATAAGAAGTTTATTTAAACATGGGACACCAAATATAAATGGCAGTTCTCATGGGGTAATTTTTGAGTACTTTTTAACAGGAATATATTTAATTCCATTTATAGTACTTCACATTGTTAATCCATTTATTATTAAATCTCCATTTGATTTTATGAGCATGCAATTAAGAATGTTTGAGATTTTACGACTTAACACAATTCTTAACGGAGCTTTGGCAATTATTGTACTAGGTTTACTTGGTAAAAAGTTTTTTTACTCATCCAATAAACTTACTGCTCTATTTCTAATTGGGACTCCTTTGTTTCTTTTACCAAGCATGATTTTTAAATATGACATTGCCCTTATGTTTTGGATTTCTTTAAGTTTGCTGTCTACATTTTTATTTGCCAAAACTCCAACAGCAAAGCAATTTATTTTTACTTCTATTATTTATGCATTAACTTTAAGTATAAAATTAAGTGCATTACCATTACTGCCACTTTTGTTTATTGCATTTTTTCTTTTTTATAAATACCCATTTAAAAATATAAAAATACTTTTTTATGGACTACTTGCAGTTGTAATTACTTTTTGTATTGCGGGTATTCCTGATTTGATTTTAGGAAAAGGAAATTATTCAGAATGGCTTGCTGCGAATTTATTAGTTAATCCAAGTCAAATGACGCACAATTTACAGATAGGGAATGTGTTTGTATATTTGTTTTTTCAACAATACCCAGCTCTTTTCGGTCATGTGTTTTATATATTTTTCTTAATAAGTATACTCATAAGTATTTTTTACGTTTTAAAATATAAAATCTCTTCTTTGCTGTCTAAACAAATCTTATTTTTACTTCTAGGGGTACTATTTTTTGCTATTAGTCTTATTCCCTTACAAATTGGGGCAAACAGTAATCGATTGCTGGTATTTTTACCTTTTTTTGCAGTTCTTACTTCTTTTGTATTTTCTATACTTTTTAAAAGAAGTAAATTATTAATTACCATTTTTATAATTTTAGTACTGTTTCAAGCATTAGAAGTTTTTTCATGGGTAAGTATTAGAATGCTTCCAACACCTCAACAAACCGCTTCTGCATGGATTGCAAAAAATATTCCCAGTGGTGCAACAATTGGGGTTGAAAATGTACCAATATTCCAAAGTGTACCTGATATTATTTTAAAAGATTTTTATTATTCACAATATTACCCCAAAGCAAAAACGCAATATAAATATGTTGTTTTAGATGGCAAAAGCACTAATTTTCCAAAGTATGTAATTATTTCTGATTTACCCTCTGTTTATAATTTTTTTAAAAGTTCGGATAAAAAAATAATAGATCAAAAATTAATGAAGCAAGGCTATAAAACGCTTATAAATTTTTCTGCAGATACAATATATTATTCTTTTTTTAACAACACAACATCATTTTATTTTGGAGCCATTATTCCAACACCAATAGATATTACAATTTTTGTTAATAGTAGCAAGTAATTGTTCCCGGCAAAGTAAGTTGCATTGCCTTACCATTAAATGGATTAATTTTTGCTAAATGAATATTCTCCCCATATGTGTAGGTATTTGTGTAGTCCGTATTTTGTAAAAATATTGCTGCAAGAGTTGTAACATCTGTGCTATTTGGAATAATTAAATAACTATTGATTCCTGATTTAATTGGCAATCTACTATTTTCTTTTGGATATTTATACAATGGTTGTTTTATAAAAGAAATGGTTTTAGGAATAGAAATATTTATTGTATAAAAATAACAACTTTTGGCTAGATGTGTGCTTTTTTGTTTTATTTGATATTTTAATACTAAATAATGTTTTGTTGATTTTTCTACAAAATAATGAGCAAACATCCATTTTGCAATTAATGGGTTTCTTGTAAAATTTGAAATATCATCTAAAGCCAACGCTCCATGACTGTCTATTTCTAGAATTATATATGTAGGCGGATTATTGGCTAACATTTGTACTGATTTTTGCTCTACTGAAGAATTTGAGTAAGCATAAAATTGCAAAGCGAACGAATTATATGTTTGATTATAGATATTTAATAGATAATTATCATACGGATATACCATAACTTTGCCTGGGTTTTGTGCAATTATTTTCTTAAAGTAGTTTAAATCCTCTTTTGTAAACATTTTGTCAAAAAGAGAATAAACCCTAAAAAATGAGGGCTTTTGTTGGATTGTTATAAATACATTTTTTATATTTCTTAGAGAAAATGAAGAAAAATAATTTTGCGTAAAAGGAGAAAGCGGAAACAAGACTGCAATAAATAAAATTGCAATCATGTTTTTCTTTTTTGCCAATAAAGATAAAAGTAGAAATACAGTAATTATTGTTGCATACAAACTCATTTCTACATGGCCACTATCTGATCGAACAAATCCAATTCGTAAGGAAAGCAAAGATACAAAAGACATAACTAAAAAGAGCATTTTTTGTTCTTTTGGATATTCATCACTCGCTAAATACGGGATGAGTAAAACAATAAGAGCGAGTAAAAAAGTGAATAAATAATAGGATTTTCCAGGACTCCAAACAATATTCATAATTGCATAATAATCAGAGAGTGTTGCAAAAGAATATTGTATGTATTGCATATTGTGAGAGATAAAAAAACTGCCTAAAATTTGGAATAATATTGTGCTAAAGAGAACAGATATATTAAGTACTATATTTTTTTTCTGTAAAAATAAATACATTACGGAAATTCCCAATGCAAGGAATACACACTGTACAAAAAGATCATATGAATACAGACCAAGAATTGTCGGGATTGCTGCCAAAACAAGTTGCCTCCTTTTACCTAATGTTTTAAACCAAAAAATGGCAAAGCACATTGGTAATAGAACACGCAAAAGGATACTTCCATTAAGTCCGGTTCCAATTCCAAGAATAATAAGTAGAAAAACTGATAAAAAAATTCTTTGAAAATTATCTTTAACTACTTTGCTTACCAGCCAAATAAGAAGAATAGAAATTACAATATTTTCTAACAAAGGTACATATAGAATGCCAATGTATGAAGGTAATTTAAATAATAATGATGGTAATGAAGAAATAAATTGATATAAAGGTCCATAGGTAAAAATATAATCTTTTCCTGCTATAAAACCATGTAAAAATCGCTCTACAGTATCTGTTTGCCAAGAAAAATCTAATGTGTCAGAAATTTGTATCCCATTTGTTATTTTTCCTCCAATTTGTAAAAGAGTTAAAAAACTAACAACAAATAATAATGCAATTTGCCAAAAAATTGCATGAGATCTTATATACATTACTATTTTATTAGTATTAAAAGAATATGATATTAATTGGCCATACCACTTTATGTATTGCGGAAGCCAAGACATAATTTTAAAATTTGATTTTCCTTCTTCTCTATCTTTCCAAACAGTAGGAATTTCTGTAATTCTGTATCCCTTTTTAAATGACTTAACAATAATTTCTAATGAATATTCAAATCCTCCAGTACTTTCTATTTTTATATTTTTTAAAACTGATTTTTTGTACATTTTAAATGCGTTTGTTGCATCATGGGTTGGAATTCTAAAAATGTGAAAAAGAGTAAAACATGCAATACGGGTTAAAAGTGTTTTAATAAATGGACCACCAATTTTTTTACCGTTTTTCATAAAACGGGAAGCACAAACTATGTCATTTCCTTTTTGAATAAGTGTATACATTGCATCTATTTGTCCGATATCATCTGCTAAATCGGCCATAACAACAACTACTGCCTGGCCTTTAGATTTTTTAAATCCTGTTTTAATTGCATTCATAACTCCACTTTTTGTGCCTTCTGAATTTTTTATTAAACTAATTTTTTGTTTTTTATGAGCTTTTATATAGTCTTTTGCAGCGATAACAGTGGGATCTTTAGAAGAGTCATAGATAATTATTGTTTCATGAGAAGTTTTTATTTTTTGATTAATAAAAAAAAGTACTTTTGCAATATTTTTTTCCTCATGAAAAACAGGAATAACAATTGAAAGCAATGCGGGCTTCATAATACAGGCTATTGTAAGGCAGAAAAATTACTAAATCAATTGGAAATATTTTTATCAAAAACAACTAATTTTTCAAGTGCATCATGCAATGAATCTATATTTTTTGGAAGTTCATGACTAAGCGTGCTTATAAGAGTTCTTTGAATTTGCGGTCCTTTTATTTTTTCAACACTAATTGGTAGCTTTTTGACCAATACATACTCTTTTAAAATCTCATATTTATTCACAGGGCCAAGAGGTGCAAAATGAATAACAAAAGTTCTGTTTCTTAACTTTTTAAACATGTCTTTTTCTATTATCCAAGATAAAAATTCTGCGAGTTGTAAAACTGTTGCACCTGTCCAAAGTTGGTTAATAAATCCTTTTATATTTTTTTTAGCATTGTTTGCATATTCCAAAAGTCCGTTTTGTTTATTTGGAGAAAAACCAATAAGAGATGTTCTAATATTTAACCAATAGGCGGATTTCATTTCTCCTTCTAATTTTGACCTGCCGTATTCATTTGAAGGTTTGGGTAAAGTTTTTTCTGATGCATTCTTCATATTAATGCCAAAAACTCCGTCTGTTGATATATGCAAAACTTGTATTTTATTTTTTTCTGCAATTTGAGAAAGCAATTTAGGAAATTTGGAATTTATTTTTTCCAATTCTTTTTTATTTGAGCTTTTTGTTTCTGCAATACAATTAATAATATAATCTACTTTGCTTTTCTCTAATATTTTCTCAAAATCTTTAGAAGCTGTGTCAACAGACAAAAAATAAGTTGCCGATGCATTTCTTCCAGCGGTTAGTGTAATAAAATTTGTTTTTTTTGCAAAAAAACTCGTTACTACTCTACCCAGCATTCCACTATTTCCTAAAATTAATATTGTTTTATTTTCATTTATCATACTATTTTTGGTTTTGGAAGGGGAATAATTACTTTTCCTCCTTCTTTTCTAAATTTTTTAAGCTTTGGCATAATTTCGTTTTTAAACGACCAAGCAAAAAGTAAAATATAATCTATATTCTTATATATAAAAGAGTTATCTACTATTTTAACATGCATCCCTGGTGTATAGGTACCTTGTTTGGCCTGAGAGTCATCTATTACTGCTTCTAAAACAGAATTATCTAAATCACAGTAATTCATAATAACACTACTTCTTCCAGATGCTCCATATCCTGCAATCTTTTTATTTTTTTGTTTAATTTTTTTAATTATTGCCAATAAATCTTTTTTTGTTTTTAAAACTTTTTTTCCGTATGTAAGATATGTTTGAACTTTATTATATCTCATTTTCCTTTCTTGTTTTATTATATCTTTTACAGCTTTTGTAATCTTTTTTTTACTATTTTTAAGTTTTACAAAATATCTCATTGACCCTGCATGAATTGAAATCGGTTCTACATGAAAAATCTCCAAATTATGCTGTTGTAATAAATTCTTTAAAGCTAATACAGAATAATAGTACTGATGTTCGTGATAAATCATGTCATATTGTAACCCTTGTAAGATACTATCTAGATAGTGCACTTCAAAAATTAAAATTCCTTCTGGTTTTAGTAAATTTTTTATTCCTTCAAAAACTGCATGGATATTTTCTATATGAGCAAGTGTGTTAGAGCTAAAAATAATATCTGCTTTTCCAAACTCTTTTTTAATCTTATTTGCGACTGTTTCTGTAAAATAATCATTAATTATTGAAAATTTTTTCTTTATTAGTGGAAGAACAATATTTGATGCAGGATCTACACCAACCGCAGTAATAGTCTTTTCATGCAGTGCTTTTAAAAGCATACCGTCATTGCACCCTATTTCTACAACTAATGGTTTCTGAACGTTATGAAGTAGCATCTGTATAGTTTCTGCTGTGTTATTAAAGTGATCTACAAGTGTTTTAATTGCAGAAGTATGATAAAAATAGTTTTTAAATAAAATGTCTTTGTTGACGACATTATTCGTTTGTACTAAGAAGCAATTTTTACAAAAACAAACCTCTAATGGATAATAAAATTCATTCTTAAATTGGCTTTGAGAAGTTAAAAACCCACCTGCTAAAGGAACATATCCTAAGTTAAGAAAAGAAACAAGATTAGAAGAATTACAACTTCTGCAGTGCTCATAATGTACATAAGGGCCAATTTGCTTAATCATAAAGTGTGTTAATGGTACTTAAACAAGCCTCAGAAATCAATACTCATTGATTAGGCTTTATGCTCTCACTATAATGAATGTAGTCATGAAAGACACATATACAGCTGAAGAATTATCTACACTCAAAGGTAAAATTACGCATGGGTTTAGTGTTCTTCTTCTCAGAGAAACGTTACTTAAAATTTTTGCTTTTGCTGCACAGTTATTTTTAGCAAGAATTCTTTCTCCAAGTGATTTTGGGTTTTATGCAATTATTGTATTTATTATTAATTTTTTAGGTCTTTTTTCAGATATTGGTCTTTCTTCTGCAATTATTCGGCAAGAAACACCACCTTCAAAGCAACAAATTTCAAATATCTTTTGGTTTAAAACTATAATTAACAGCATTCTTGTAGTACTCCTTATTATCGCCGCTCCTTTCTTACATGTAATTTATCCTTCTTTACTGCCAATCCATGTTCAAATGATCCAAATAATCTCTGTTACTCTTTTATTCGCTGCAATTCGATCTACTCCAATAGCACTTCTAGAAAAAGACCTTCAATATGGACCAATTTCTATCATAGATATAATTGGCATTTTCTTGTATTACATTGTGGCTATTATTTTAGCTATGAGAAATTTTGGCGTGTGGAGTTTTATTTTAGCAACAGTAGCAAAAGAAATTATAGAAACAATTATTGTATTTTTATATAAACCTCTGCAAATTATATTTACCTTTAATGTTAAAAATCTTCGACAACTAATTAAATTTGGATTATTTATTCAAGCTGGAGGATTTGTAACATTTTTAAATTCTGCTCTTATTCCGGTAATTGGAGGCATTTCAAGCACTCCATATAATGTAGGACTTTTAGATTGGGCATCAACGCTTGCTCTTACTCCCAGTAATGCAATAACAAATAATTTTGGGAGAGTCGCTTTTGCTGGATTTTCAAAAGTTCAACAAGATAAGATACTTCTTAGAAAATCTATTGAAAAATCTACTGCAATTCTTAGTCTTGTACTTTTTATTCTTCCCGTTGGCATTTTTGGATTTGGAAAACAAATAACGACCTTTTTATACACTTCTAAGTGGGAAGCAGGATTGCCTGCTTTATATTGGTTTGCAATCACCATTTTTTTTAGCAGTGTTACTGCCACTTATGGTCAAGGAATTCTCGTTTTAGGGAAATCAAAGCAGATTTTTTATGCAACACTTGTATCTAATATTGCAGGCATTCTATTAGCAATTTTTTTATTAATTCCTTTTGGATTTACAGGAATTGCAATTGCATCTTTTTTAGCTAACTTTTTATTATTTTTCTTATATATTATTATTGCAAAAAAAATTGCTTTAGATGCAAATCTTATTTCTGCAATTATTCCAAAATTATGGATAGCATTTCTTACTTCTTTCTGGATATTTGTAATAAATGCATCTATTTCTGACACATTTATATTGTTTATTATAAAAGGGATTTCTGCAGTATCGGTATATGGTATACTTAGCTTTGTTTTTGCCAAGAAAGATATACAAGATATTTTTACAATGGTAAAAACAATTGCCATTAAATGAAAACTACCATTTCTGTTATTGTTGTCTTATATAACGAGTTTAAGATTGTACAACAATGTCTCTCATCTATTTATCGACAAAATATTTCCAACATGGAAGTATTACTTGTTGATAATTCGGACAAAGCAGGAGTAAATGTAGTTTTAAAAAAATTTCCTCACCTTACATATATAAAAAATAAAACAAATCTTGGTTTTGGCAAAGCAGTAAACGTGGGATTATTAAAAGCAAAAGGTGAATTTGCATTAATACTTACCCCAGATACAAAGCTTCTACCAAATACCATCACTAAAACTTTGGAATTTATTAAAACAAATAGACGTGTCGCTCTGGTTGGCTGTAAAGTTTATTCATACCCAAATAATTTTCATGTTTCTGCTTGTAAAGAATTTCCAAATCTTATTAGCCATTTATTTGAGTATAATATTCTCTTTTATAAAATTTGCCAATTAATAAATTCCAAATATCATCCTCTTTTTTATTCAGCAAACCAACATAAGCAAATACTCTTTCCAAAACACATTATTGGCGCATATATGCTTTTAAGAATGTCTGCAATAGAACCACTAAAATTTTTTGATAATAGTTTTAAGATGTATAGAGAGGAAACTGATCTTTGCAAAAGATTAATACAAAACAATTGGCAAATTGCCTATCTTCCTGAAGGAGGATTAATCCATTTTGGAGGAGGAGAATGGAAAAAGACAACAATTTCTCAAGCATTACCTAACTACATGGCAAGTACATATACGTTTTTTAATAAACACTATGGAAAAGCATATACTGTTTTAGCCTGGATATTAGGATTAGTATCTGCAATAATAAGTATTCCTTATTTATATATAGTAAGCACGAGTAAAACAATTTTAGGCAAAAAATCTCAATCTACTCAATTATTACCAGATTACATAAAAATACTAACTTGGCATATTATAAATAGTTTTTGGGTATTATCTTTATGAAAATTGCTTTTTTTCACAATGTACCAACAGGAGGAGCAAAACGGGTCGTTTTTGAACAAATTAAACTCCTTTCCAAAAATCATTCTCTTGATTTATATACACTAGATAAAAATGTAGATTTTTTAGATTTTAGTCTACTCTCTTGTAAAGTTTTTACTTATGACTTTTCAAAAGAAAATACACTTCCAGGAATTTTAAAAAGAATTACTGAAGACACAAAAATATTCACCCGTCTTAAAAATCTACATCAGCAAATTGCTACAGATATAGATAATAAGAATTATAATCTGGTCATTGCTCATCCTGATTTTTACACCCAAGCGCCTTTTTTATTACAATTTTTAAAAACAAAATCTATTTATTTTTGTGAGGAATTATTACGCCAAGTTTATGAAGAGCAATTTGCTATCCCTAATAATCTTCCGCTCGCAAATAAATTATATGAACAAAATATAAGGAAATTAAAAAAACAAATTGATAAAAAAAATGCACAAGCAGCAAATACCATTATTACAACCTCCGAATTTGTTAAAAGCCAAATTTTACGTGCGTATAACAAAAACGCTTTTGTATGCCCACTAGGAGTTGATCTTGAGGTTTTTAAACCGGAAAAACAACCTAAAAAATATTTTTTATTTGTTGGCATGCCAGACAAAAGTACTGGATTAGATTTATTGCAAACACTTATGAAAAAATCACCAA
>DASVYQ010000039.1:0-12539 GCA_036392095.1 Patescibacteria group bacterium | reverse complement strand
AACAAAAAGCAAGAGAAAAGGATGAGAATAAATTTTATATAGCTGGTCCGGTAGAGGAAAATGGAATTTTAGACATTTTTAACTACTTTACGGCAGAGATATAAACTGGAACAACCATACTCAAAAAGGTATAATAGGTTTATGTGGCAAAAGACAAAGAATGTATATCATTTGTTGATAGCACTTTTGGCAAATACATGGTTTAGTTTCCCCGGTAAAAAGTTGACAGTTATAGGTATTACCGGAACTGATGGCAAAACAACAACAGTTAATCTTATTTATCATATTCTTCATGAGGCAGGTTTACCTGTCTCTGTTATCTCAACTGTCGGGGCAACAATTCATGGGAAAACGCTTCCTTTAGGATTTCATGTAACAACACCTTCTTCTATAAAATTGATTAAATTTTTAAGACAAGCCGTAAATAGTTTGCATGCAGAAAAGCAAAACTATTTGGTATTAGAAGTTACTTCTCATTCTTTAGATCAGCATAGAGTGTGGGGAATTCCTTTTACCATTGGGGGAATTACCAATGTTACTCATGAACATTTGGATTATCATAAAACATACGAAAATTATGTCAAAACAAAAGCGAAGTTATTACAAAGAGCCAAAACAGCAATAGTCAATGTTGATGACAAATCTTTTGCTTTACTCAAACCACTGTTAGCAAATAAAAAATACATTACGTATGGAATAAAAAATAAAGCAGATATAACTCCTAAAACATTTTCATTTACATCTTCTCTTCCTGGTGAATATAACAAATATAATATTTTGTTGGCAGTTGCGGTATGCAAGCAACTAGGAATAGATGATGCAAAGATTAAAAACGCAATTGCAACATATATTCCTCCACTTGGAAGGACAGAAATTGTATACAACAAAGACTTTACGGTAATGATTGATTTTGCACATACGCCAAATGCGTTCTCTCAATTATTGCCTGCAATAAAACAGCAAGTTAAAGGAAGATTAATCCATGTTTTTGGAAGTGCAGGGTTAAGAGATATACAAAAAAGACCTCTTATGGGAGAAGCTTCTGCCAAATACGCAGATATAATTGTCTTAACTGCAGAAGACCCCCGATCAGAAAATGTTGTAAAAATAATGTCTCAAATTGAAAAAGGGATTGATGAAAATAGAAAAAAAGATATACAAATAATTAAAGTTCCAAGACGCGAAAAGGCAATTGATGCAGCAATAGCTCTTGCTAAAAAAGGTGATTTTGTGTTACTTACAGGTAAGGCACATGAAAAATCAATGAATTATGGGCACGGAGAAGAACCATGGAGTGAGCATGAAGCGGTTAAAAGAGCTTTGGAGAATAAATAATGGATTATTCAAACGTTAAAAAAATACATTTTTTAGGAATCAAAGGAGTAGGAGTTGCACCTTTAGCAATTATTGCAAAGCAAGCAGGATTTATAGTTTCAGGTTGTGATGTTGCAGAAACTTTTATAACAGAATCTTCTTTACACAGTGTTGGGATTACTCCACTTGTCGGTTTTGATCCTTCTCATATTCAAGATGTTGATTTAGTCATTACGACAGGAGCGCATGGGGGGTTTGATAATCCAGAAATAAAAGCAGCAAAAGAAAAAAATATTCCCATTATTACACAAGGAGAAGCTGTCGGAATCTTTATGACAGGTGCAATATTTGGTAAAAAACTACAGGGAATTTCTGTAACAGGATGTCATGGCAAAACAACGACAACAGCCATGATAGCAACGCTTTTTAAAGTCGCAGGAAAAGACCCAAGCTTTATTATTGGGACTGGAGATATTCCCTCACTTGGTACATCAGGCGCGTATGGAAACGGGGAATATTTTATTGCAGAAGCAGATGAATATGCAACTGAGCCAAAATACAATAAAAAGCCAAAATTTTTATGG
Organism: Patescibacteria group bacterium; assembly: GCA_036392095.1. Lineage (GTDB taxonomy): Bacteria > Patescibacteriota > Microgenomatia > Levybacterales > UBA12049 > PPGL01. Next base: position 10,641 of record DASVYQ010000039.1, on the reverse strand, counting down.
CAATATCCTCAGATCCTTGTTATTACAAATGTAGAATATGATCATCCCGATGTCTATAAAACAATGGATGATGTGGTTGCTGCATATACTGAGTTTACGAAGCATGTAGAAGAAAAAGGCGTATTAATTGCGAACGGCGATGATCTATATACGAAAAAAATTCTTGAACAATATAAGGGGAGAAAAATTTTATTCGGAACCTCAATGGATAATGATTTTGTTCTATCAAATGTTGTAATTGAAAACGGCAAAACAACATTCTCAGTTTTACATTCTGGGGAAAAAGATTTATACACAGTAAGCGTTATTGGCAAACATAATGCACTCAATGCTTTAGCTTCCATAATTGCTGCAAAAGAAGCAGGTGTTCAAAATACAGATATTCAAAAAGGTTTATTGGCGTTTAGGGGAACAAAAAGACGATTGGAATATAAGGGTGTATTACCAACAGGAGCAATTCTTTATGATGATTATGCTCATCACCCAACAGAGATTGCAAGTTCACTTCAGGCACTCAAAGATATGTACCCCAATAAGCATCTTGTATGTATCTTTCAACCTCATACATATAGTCGAACAAAATTATTGTTTGATCAATTTATTTCCTCATTTAAGGCTGCAGACATAGTTATCCTTACTGATATTTTTGCATCTGCTCGTGAGGCTATGGATCCAAGCATTTCCTCAGAAATTTTGGCCCAAGGGGTAAAACAGTACCAAAGCAATGTTTTATACCTCTCAAAGCTGCCAGATGTGGTAAAATACATTAACGATCAAAAATACCAAGCAGATACTGTCGTTGTGACCATGGGAGCAGGAGATGTATATCAGATTGCAGACAGTATTTTATCTAAGTAATTATGGAGAATTTTATTGTTACAGGTCAAACCCCATTAAAAGGCACTACGATTGTCTCTGGATCAAAAAACGTTGCGTTAAAAGCTTTGGTTGCAGCATGTTTAACAGAAGAAGAAGTTGTTATCCAAAATATTCCATTAATCGCTGATTTTTTTGTAATGGTAGAAATAATGAAAAAATTAGGTGCTCATATTTCTCTTCACGACCATACAGCAATAATCCAGGTCAAAAAATTTGCTCATGCTGAAGTTTCTTTGGAAGATGCTGCAAAAACAAGAGTTTCTGCAATGCTTTTGGCACCGCTTCTTGCTCGCAAAAAAGAAGCGATTATTCCAAATCCAGGGGGATGTAGATTAGGCGCAAGACCAATTGACAGGATTGTTGGCGGAATTAACACGATGAGTGTAGAAGTAACCTATCACAGTGAAGACGGATATTTTCATGCAAAAACCAATGGTCTTAAAGCAACGCAATATACATTTGAAAAAAACACTCATACAGGTACGGAAACATTAATTTTAGCAGCAGTTTTAGCAACTGGTACAACTGTTTTGTATAACGCAGCAGAAGAACCAGAAATTGACGAATTAATGGATCTTTTAAATAAAATGGGAGCAAAGGTACAAAGAACTGGAAAAAGAGAAATAACAATCCAAGGTGTAGAAAAATTGCATGGTGCAATTTTTACAGTATTACCTGATAGAAACGAAATTATTTCCTTTGCAATTGCAGCTTTGATAACCGGTGGGGATATAACAATAAAAGATGCAAAAAAAGCACAAATTGATACATTTTTAGAAAAAGTACAAGAAATAGGTGGAGGAGTTGAAATTAAGGGAAATGATATTCGCTTTTATAAACATCAAGAATTAAAATCATGCAATATTACAACATCTATTTATCCTGGGTTTATGACCGATTGGCAAGCTCCTTGGGCAGTTTTAATGACTCAGGCAAATGGTGTATCAATAATTCATGAAACAGTTTTTGAAAATAAAATGGGATATATTTATGAACTTAAAAAAATGGGAGCAAAGGTAGAATTATTTAATCCAAAAGTAGAAAACCCACATGAAGTGTATAATTTTAATCTTTCAGACGATAATCCAGAATACTTCCATGCGGTAAAAATAACTGGACCTGTTAAACTGCATAATGCTATTTTAAAAATGATAGATATTCGGGCAGGTGCAGCAGTTGTTTTGGCAGCATTGGCGGCACAAGGGACAAGTACAATTTTTGGCATTGACAAATTAGAGCGTGGGTACGAAAATTTTGACAAGCGGCTTTCTCAATTGGGAGCTCATATAAAACGGGAGAGAGAAAAATAATATGCAAGTTGTTTTATTGGCAGCAGGAAATTCAAGCAGATTTGTTCCTTTTAATAAAGGGCTAGCTCATAAATCGTTAATAACAATTATGGGTAAAACGCTTTTAGAGCATACGCTTCTTTCTGTTAAACAAGCAGGTATTACTGATGTCATTTTAGTTGTAAATAAAGAAGAAGCATTTAAAAAACACATTGGTAACGGAGAAGCATTAGGCATAAAAATTACCTATGTTGTTTTGGAAGAAGCATTAGGCATGGGTGCAGCACTGCTTAAAGCAGAACAATATCTGCAAGATTCATTTTTCTTAATGAGTGCATATCATTTGGAATTTAATGAATTTGCAAAAGATATGCTCTCTATGCAAAAAAAAGGAAATGTTGTTTTACTTGGTAAGAAAGATGCTCATTTTACTATTTATGGATTTATGCAGCTTAGTGGAGAAAAAGTAACATCTGTTGTAGAAAAGCCAGAAACAGAAATTCCTCATGCAGTAAGGATTATTGGTATTTATTTACTAAATAAGCAATTTGTGCAATTTTTAAAAACTGTTCCGCAAGAACATTATAATTTTGAAAAAGCATTAGACGAATTTGCAAAACAGCAAGATGTTTTGGCTTTTGAAACCACCAAAACTACTATCACCCTTAAATATGGGTGGGATTTATTAACCATAAAAAACTACCTCCTCTCCCACCTAACCTCCTACACCTCGGATAAAGCACAAATAGCAAAAAGCGCAAAAATAACTGGCAATGTTTACATAGAAGATGGTGCAAAAATTATGGAAGACGTTACCATTAAAGGACCTGCTTATATTGGTAAAAATGCATTTGTAGGAAATAATTCAGTTTTGCGAAATGGCGTTATTTTAGAAGAAGATGCAGTTGCAGGATCTTACTTGGAACTAAAAAATGTTTTTATGATGCAAAATGCCACAACACACACAGGGGTTATAGAAGATTCTGTTATTGGGAAAAATTGCAAAATTGCTGCGGGAATTATTACCGCAAATGTACGACTTGATAGAAAAGAAATATTGGCAACAGTAAAGGGTGAAAAAATAAACAGTGGATTAACAGCCTTCGGCATAATTTTAGGGGATAATTCACAACTTGGAATAAGAGTTTCTACAATGCCTGGAATTGTTATTGGCAATAATGTACTTGTAGGTCCAAATACAACAGTTATGAAAAATGTTGAAGATAATACAAAATACTTTACAAAATTCCAAGCAGTTGTAGAGGAAAAAGCTTGATGAGAAAAGTTATTTTATTTGATATAGATTACACATTATTTAATGCCCAAAATTACAGAAATGCTTTTTTAACTGCCCTTCAAAAAGAAATTGGTATTTCCGATTCTAAAGAATTTTTAAAAATTGCTGATGCAGCCTATCTAGAGTCCAGAAATGAAATCGGAATATTTGATCCTAAGGCATTTTTGCAACTTTTAGAAATAAAATTGCAAAAAAACCTTCATAAAGAAAATCTTGAAAAACTTATTATTAGTGAAGATATTATTAATTCATCTTTATATGAAGATACGGTGGATGTAATTACCCAGTTGGCAAAAAATAAAGATATTTTTCTTGGAATATTTTCAGCAGGACTTTTACCTGTGCAACGGCCAAAAATCAAGTTGCTTGAGCCATTTCTCAATAAAGAGCATATTCATATTTTTGAATTTAAAAAAGGGAAAGCATTGCCAAATCTGTTAGAAAAATATAAAGATAGTAAGTTATACATGATAGATGATATAGCGGAAATTCTTTACAAAGCAAAGCAAATAAACGATAATATTACAACTATATTAATAAGAAGAGAAAATCATCCGCAAGCCTATAGACAAGAACTTGCTGGATTTATTCCAGATAAAACAATTACAAACTTGCGGGACGTTTTAAATATAGTTAAAGAATAAAACTATGTGTGGAATTTTTGGATACGTTGGTCATAAAAAAGAGGCGGCAGAACTTATATTTGAAGGCTTAAAAGGGCTTGAATATAGGGGCTATGATTCGTGGGGAATTGCAGTAAAGGTTGGTGAAAAAATTGCCATAGAAAAACATATTGGCAAAATTGGCAATACAAAAATTAAGCTTCCAAAAAGTTCTGTAGGCATAGGGCATACACGTTGGGCAACCCATGGCGGAGTAACCGTTGCAAATGCGCATCCTCATCTAGATTGCACTGGAAAAATTGCTGTACTTCATAACGGAATTATAGAAAATTATCAAGAATTTAAAGAGGATTTACGTAAAAAGGGTCATGTGTTTGCTTCAGAAACAGATACAGAAATATTGCCTCATTTGATTGAAGAATTTATGAAAACAACAGATTTTACAACTGCCGTTAAAAACACATTTAATAAATTAAAAGGACTCAATGCAATTGTAGCGGTCAATACATTGTCATCAGAGATTATTGCTGCAAAAAATGGTTCTCCTTTGGTTGTCGGAATTGGGGAAAACGAATATTATGTAGCATCAGATGCTGTCGGAATTTTGCCTCATACAAGAAATATTATCTTTCTTAAAGATAATGAAATGGTAACACTTGGTAGCTCTCTAACTCTTTTTAGTCTTCCAACTGGGGAAAAAATAGAACCGCATATAGAAAAAATTACCTGGAAAATAGAACAAGAAGAAATGGGCAGTTATAAGCACTTTATGATTAAAGAAATTAATGAACAACCACAAATTATTCGAAACATTGCAGAAAATTATAGCGATCAAATAGCTGATTTAAAAGATGTTATAGATAAAGCAGTTGGAACTTTCTTTATAGGTGCAGGTACAGCATATCATGCTTGTATTGCAGGATCGTATTTATTTTCAAAAATTGCAAAAAAACATGTAAATATGGCGCCTGCTTCTGAATTTAATTACTTAGAAGATTTTTTAACAGATCAAAGTTTAATCATTGCTCTTTCTCAAAGCGGGGAGACAATAGATATTATAGAACCATTAACAAGAGCGAAGAAAAAAGGTAGCACCATTGTTAGTTTGGTTAACGCACTGGGATCATCTATCTATAGAATGAGTAATTACAAAATGCTTCTTAGTGCAGGCCCGGAGCGTGCAGTTGCAGCAACCAAATCATATATTGCAAAACTTTCTGTTTTACTTATGCTCTCTTATGCTATGGCAGGGAAAATGTCAGAAGCTCGAGACTTTTTACTCCAAGCAGCAGATGAAGTTGAAAGAATTCTTTCGCCAAAATTTGTTAAAGACCTTAAAAAAATTGTTCAAGTTTTGGCAAAGAAAAAAGATATTTATACAATCGGGCGTGGTGTTTCTTTTGCAACAGCACTTGAAGCTGCTTTAAAGATTAAAGAAGTAAGTTATATTCATACAGAGGGTTTAGCTGGTGGAGAATTAAAGCATGGTCCTATTGCGTTAATAGAGAAAGGAACTCCATGTATTGTTTTTGCACCTAAAGACGAAACACATGATGCAATTATTTCTAACGCAACAGAAATTAAAGCCAGAGGAGGAATTATTATTGGAATTTCTTCAGTAAAATCTTCTATTTATGATTACTGGATAAATGTAAAAGATTTTGATTCCTGTTCAATTATTACGCAGATAATTCCGATGCAGCTGATTGCGTATTATCTCGCATTAGAGAAAGGATTAGACCCCGACAAGCCTCGGAATTTAGCCAAAAGCGTAACAGTTAAGTAATATGAAAAAAATTATTGTTCTTCTTCATGGATGGTCTAGTACCATGACAAATAAAAGATACAAAAGTGCAAAAGAATTATTAGAAAAACAAGGATTTATTGTTTATATTCCCGACCTTCCAGGCTTTGGAGAAAACAGTATAATAGAAAAAGAATCATTAGAATTTGAAGATTATATTTCTTTTGTTCATACATACATTGTAGATATTCTTAAAAAAACAAAACAAAAACAAGTTATTTTAATCGGTCATTCTTTTGGAGGAAGAATTGCAATTAAATTTACTTCATTATATCCACAAATTGTTAGTAATCTTATTTTAACTGGAGCATCAGGGATTCCAAGACCGCTTCCTTCTGTAAAGAAAAAATTAGTTTTTGCTGCGACAAAAATTTTAAGACCATTTTTTGTTGTTCCTCCTTTTTCTTTTGCCTATAAATTTTTTAGAAAATTGATCTATTATTCTATTGGGGAAATGGATTATTATAAAGCAGGAAAGTTAACGCAGACATTTAAAAATGTCTACAAAGTAAGCATTCAAGAAGATCTAGAAAAAATTTCTGTTCCAACTCTTTTGGTATGGGGAGAAAAAGATATAACAATTCCTGTTAAAGACGCAAAACTTATGCATGAATTTATTAAAAATTCAGAGTTAGTTATTATTCCAAATGCAACACATAGATTGCCTTACGAAATGCCTGTTGAATTTACCAATGAAATTATAAAATTTGTTTAATATGGATATGCACACACTATATACAATAACCGGAATTGCTTTTTTTATTTGGACAATTCGTAACATTTTTTTCTGGGTTAATTTGTGGCAATTAAAAGAATACAGATTAGATATCCTCTCTGTTCATTTGCGAGAAACTGTTCAAGGGAGAAGCTTATACACTTCTTTGGGAAATATTAGTAAATGGATCATCCTTCTTTTGTATCCTGTTATTGTTTTTCAAGATCAATATACATTTTGGTATGAGCTGCTTATTGCTGCAGTTTTTGTAATTGAAGCTTTTATAGTTTTAAAAGAAATTGCATATCATCAAATAAAAAGACCTATTCCTACAGTAAAAGCTCTCATACTTATTATTTTTAGTGTTATTGCCATTAGTTTCTTGGTTATGTCACCTCTTGTTAACGAATTTGTATGGTTTTTATTGTTAGACAGAATTGCTTTTATAGTTGTTAGTTTTTTTGTATTTTTTCTTTCATTTCCAACAGAAATTCATAGAGATTTAAAAATTCAGCGGGCAATGAAAAAAATTAAAGAATATAAAAATCTTTTAGTTATTGCTGTTAGCGGAAGTTATGGGAAAACATCAACAAAAGAATATATTGCGCAAGTTTTATCCGCAAAATATCATGTTGTTAAAACGCCTGGGTCAAATAATACCCCAATTGCAATTGCCAATACAATTCTTAACAACATTAAAGAAGATACAGAAATATTTGTTGTAGAAGTTGGGGCAGTAAAACGAGGGGAAGTTGCAGAAATTGCTGCAATTGTCAGTCCAAAGATTAGTATTACAACAGCAGTAAGTGATCAGCATATTTCTTTATACGGAAACTTAGAAAATGTTATTACATCAGAATGTGAATTAATTAATGCATTACCAAAAGACGGATTAGCATTATTTAATGCAAATGGTGGATTTACAGATAAAGTATATGAACAAACAAAAGTTAAAAAAATATATTACAAACGATATGCAGAAAAGCCAACAAAAAACGGTGTTATTGCGGCCTACAATATAAAAACATCACCAGATGGAATTTCATTTACTGTAGGTGTAAATCACAAGGAAATAAATTTAACAGCACCACTGCTTGGTACACATGCAGTAGAAAATATTTTACCTGCTGTTTTTCTTGGAATCACGAAGGGTTTAACCGCTGGAGAATTGCAAAAAGCAGTATCAAATCTTAAACCTCCTGCTCAAACAATGGTAAGAAAACCATTATTAAACGAAATTATTGGAATTGACGATACATTTAATGCAAGTCCTGAATCTGTTTTTGCTGCCATGGACTACATAAAATTGTATAAGAGAAAAAAATATTTTGTATTAGCTCCATTAATAGAACTTGGAAAAGAAAGTAAGAAAAGACATTATCAAATCGGTCTTATGGCAAGTAAATCTTGCACACATTTATATTTGTTAAATAAAAATTATTTTAAAGAAGTAATAGAGGGAGTACGGGCAGGAAAAGGAAAGTGCCAAGTTCATGTTGTTAGTCAAAAAATTGCAGCAGAAGAAATTAAGAGTACCGCAAAATCAGGAGATGTAGTATTATTTGAAGGAAAAGAAGCAAAAGTTGTGATGAAAAAATTGTTATGAGACCAATTGCACTCGGATTATCACCAAACACGCAATCAGATGATATCGCATTGGCGCTGCGCCAAATTGTTATGCCATGGAATTATACAAAAGGCACTGCAGTTGCAGAATTGGAGCGATGGTTTAAACAATATTTTCAAACAGAAGCAGCAATAACATTTACCAATGCCAGAAGCGGGTTATATGCAATTCTTTCTAATTTAGGTATTGGGAAAGGTGATGAAGTAATTGTTCAGGCATTTACCTGTGTTGTTGTTCCAAATCCTATTCTTGCAACTGGCGCAAAAGTAATCTATGTAGATGTAACAAAAAATTTATCGATTGATACAAAAGATTTAGAGAAAAAAATTAGTAAAAAAACAAAAGCAATTATTGTACAACATACATTCGCAATGCCGGCAGAAATTGAAAAAATAATTAAAATTGCAAAAGCATATGGCATTTATGTAATAGAAGATGTTGCTCACAGTATTGGCGCCGAATATAAAAATAAAAAACTTGGAACATTTGGAATTGCAAGTATTTTTAGTTTGGGCCGAGATAAAGCATTCTCAAGTGTATTTGGAGGAGTTGTTATTACCAAAGACCGTAATCTTGCACAAAAATTAAAAGTATTCCAAAGACAAAAACCATACCCTAAACCTTTTTGGATTTTTCAACAATTATTGCACCCGTTAGCGTTTTCAATAATATTGCCTTTGTATGACACGCTAAGATTAGGAAAAATTATTTTAGTTATTTTGCAAAAATTGCATTTACTCTCTTTCCCTGTAGAGAGTGCAGAAAAACGAGGGAAATTTTATCCATCATCCATTAGAAAATATCCAAATGCTTTGGCAGTTTTAGCATTGCATCAACTTAAGAAAGTAGCATCGTATAATCACAAAAGGAAAGTCATAACAAATCAATATTTAAAAATTACAGACGAATTGCATATGAATACTCCTGCAAAGAAAGACGAAGTTTTACTCAGATTTCCAATATTTATTGAAAAACCATTTGCAGCACGACAATATTTTAAACAATTCTCTATTTATTTAGGAGATTGGTATGCAAATGTTATAGATCCAAGAGATACAAATTTTTCTGCAGTTGGATATGTCCGGGGCAGTTGTCCTCAGGCAGAATATTTGGCTCGACGAATTGTTAATTTGCCAACCTATCCAGCAATGGAAGATAATGATATAAATAAAGTAATAGAAGTTTTACGAAGTTATGCTGCAAGTTAAAGAAATTACAGATAAAACAATTTGGGAGCAATTTTTAGACAAAGCCACGTATTCATCTTTTCCGTTTTTTCAAAGTTATAATTGGGGAGAAGTTGAAAAATCTTTAGGGTTTCCTGTTATTCGATTTGGATTATATAATGACAAACAACTAGTTTCGGTTTGTCAGGTTATAGACGTAAAAGCAAAAAGAGGTCATTATTTGTATCTTCGTCATGGCCCTGTATTTAAAAAATTTTCAAATGAAGAGTTTAGTTTTTTCTTAGATTTTTTTGAAACATTTGCAAAAGAGAGAAATGCAGCTTTTATTCGATTATCTCGTTTTCCAAAAACTTTTGAAACAGATGAAAATTATTTTGTGCAAAAAGGATTTAAAAAAGCTGCAATTCAGACAATAGATGCAGAGGTCTGTTGGATGTTAGATATAACAAAAACAGAAGAAGAACTTTTAAAAAATATGCGAAAATCGCATAGATATTTAATTAAAAAAGCTCCAAGTTACAATATAGAAATTGTTAAATCTACTAATCCAAAAGATTTAGAAAATTTTTTACCATTGTACAAACATTTATCTCAACGAAAACACTTTGTTGCGCATAAAGGCATAATTGAAGAGTTTGAAACATTTGCTAAAGATAACCAGATGTTATTATTTTTAGCGTATTATGAAAAAAAACTTATTGCCGGTGCCATGATTGCATTTGTTGGGAATACAGCAGTATATAGACATAGTACTTCTGATGAAAATTATAAAAATATTCCTGCTTCCTACTTAATTCAATGGGAAGCAATTAAAGAAGCAAAAAAACGCGGAATAAAATTATACAATTTTTGGGGAATTGCCCCGGAAAATGAGCCAAATCATCCATGGCGGGGAATTACACTTTTTAAAACAGGATTTGGCGGTATGTATGAATATTTTGTTCCAACAATGGATAAGCCCTTATCTTTTGGATATATTAAAAACTACATAATTGATTGGATAAATACAAAAAGAAAAAGATAAATATAAGCCCAATTTCTTCATGTGATATATATCACATTACCATGGTATATTTTATCATAAAATTATGAAATATCTTATTAAATATGTATAATTATAAGATATGAGAAATATGATGGACGCATTGCGAGCAAGATTTCACCCCGAAAGAGGATCATCAAATAGACATACAATTATGGTTGTTGGGTTAAATTATGAG
>DASVYQ010000038.1:0-1919 GCA_036392095.1 Patescibacteria group bacterium | reverse complement strand
TAACTTTTATACCAAATAGTTCTGCTATAGCCTTACTCTGTATGTAAGTCATTCCACAAATAACGACAGGGGCTTTATCCAATAATATTTTCTGATCATCGACACATGCTTCAATACTGCCTATATTTAAAACGACGATATCATTGTCCTTGGTACACGTAATAGAATCATTAGACGGATTGTATTCTACTGCCCATCCTAAAGCCTCAATAGTGGATCTTAATGGAACAAAAGATACTCCTTCAACTTTTTTACAATCAATCATAATTGCTTTATCAATACTATTTATTTTTACCGTCTTGTTTAGGGCATAGACTTCTAGAATGGTTGCCATTTGTAATGTTATAATTATAAATATAATATTAAATACTATTACAATTCTTCTTAACATAAACTCTTCCTGCCTGACAAAATTTTTACGCCATACTTTCATACACTTATACCAAAAAAATTTTTATTACTTGTCAATGTTTATGTAAACATTATTACTGTTTTCTCCTATTACAATATTGTTGTTGCCATTTTGTATACTATAATTACTTTGTTTATTATTATCACTTGCTTTTTTAGCATTTACTCCTAAATCCGATTGTATTGGCATTTGGGGCTTAGGAGAAGTTTGTCCGGATTTTTCATTTATTTTACCTGAACTATTATTATCATTTTCCTTTTTATTTCCTATTTCTGAATTTGACTGTATGGGCATGGGAGACTTCGGCAGATTCTCTCCAGATTTTTCATTTATTTTGCCTGAAATATTACTGTCATTTTCCTTTTTATTGCTTGTTTCTAATTTGGGCTGCACTGGTATAGGAGATTTTAATGAAATTTGATCGGATTTTTTATCCTCTTTACCATTATTCTCGTATTTCTTTTCACCATAAATTGCCACTCTAGACGTAACTGATATAGGTAAAGTCAATTCAGATACATTTTTGGGCTTGTGTTCAGTATTTTGAGCAATAACTAAATATTTATCTTTATATTGAGTGGTGAAAAAGCTGATAGATGCTACTAATAAAGTAAAAATGAAAACTGCTTTTAACAAATGCCTTTTTATATATCTACCCTTTTTAAAAAAGATAGGTTTACTTGTACAGCTCTCTATTTCTTGACTTTTCTGCACCTGAACTATTTCTAAATTATCAGTATCTTTAGCATCGTTATATATTACGCAGCTTAAATTTGAAGTTGTATTATTATCTAAGAAATTAAGTTCGTCCAAGCTGCTTAAAAGTACTTCATTGTTTGATTTACTAAAATTATAGTTTAAGTAATATACAAAGTCGTAAACTTCCTTCAATAGCTTATCAACTTCCTCATATTTGAGCAAAGTGTTTTTGGTATTAGCGGAAAGGTCAGAGTTCTTTATATAACCCGTTATGTTTTCTTCTAATTCATTTAATAATTCCGTATATCCACGTGTTCCGATTTCCTTAGTTTTATTGCACAGTGCTTTAACAATATCGCAATAATGCTCCCGGGTTGGTCTTGCGACACCCCTAACCCATTTGCTTACAATTGACGGGTCTAAAACATATTCTGTATCCATAAGATAAATCAAATCCTTATGGCGAATGTTTAATGCTATTAAAGTTAATTTTAATAATTCACCAAAGCGCAGTCCATTCTCGTTCATCTTTATTACCTTTACCCAGCAAAAAAATATTTACATACAATTATAGTATATCTTAGTTGTACATACAAGTATTATGTATATTCCTCTATTATTCCTGCGTTATTCCTCTGATATTCCTCCTTCATTCCTCCACTTTTGCGGAAAATGCTCTAGAATTTTAGCTGTGGAACACATCCACAAATATTTCACAAAGGGGGTTCAAAAATTGAATAATTTCTCTAAATCTTTTAAGATCTACGGTGGATATAGTGGTAATAAATGTAGATTCCCTTTAGTACCA
>DASVYQ010000037.1:0-13471 GCA_036392095.1 Patescibacteria group bacterium | reverse complement strand
GAATTACCAAAAAAGATACGTTTCCGGCAGTTTTAACGGCAAGAAGACCAGAGGATAAAAATTCTATATATTTTGGGCCATATCCTCATGCAAAAGAAATGCACATGGTACTTCGTATTTTACGAAGAATTTTTCCATTTCAATCAGTTTTACACCATGCTCCAAAGAATTGTTTATATTATCATTTAGGGCTTTGTCCTTGTTTACCAGCTCATCCAGAAGAAAAAGAAAATTACAAAAAAACCTTAAAGCATATTATTGATTTCTTAGACGGAAAAACTAAAAAAGTTTTGCAGGACTTAGAAAAAGAACGAGATTTAGCTAGTAAAATGGAGAATTTTGAAAAAGCAGAAAAACTGCAACAACAAATACACGCAATTCAAGTTATTACTCAGCCGGTAATAAATCCTTTTGAATATGAAACCAATCCTAACTTTAGATCAGACGTACGAATGCAAGAATTAGAAGAATTGCAGAAAATTTTAAATTTTCATGGAGTCGCTGTTGATCTTCCAACAAGAATAGAATGCTATGACAATTCAAATATTCAGGGGACAAATCCTACCTCTTCTATGGTTGTATTAACAAACGGAGAAATAGATAAATCTCAATACAGAAAATTTAAAATAAAATCTGTAAAAGGACCAAATGATTTTGCGTCTATGCAAGAAGTTTTTACCCGAAGATTAAAACATACTGAATGGCCATATCCAAGCCTTTTTATTGTAGATGGTGGCAAAGGACAAATTTCATCAGCAATGGATGTATTACAAGCACATAATATAACTATTCCACTGGTCGGACTTGCAAAACGGGAAGAAACCATCATTACCAGTAATTTTGAAGAAATTCATTTACCAAAAAACAGTAAAGCGTTACAATTGGTGATGAGAATTCGAGATGAAGCACATAGGTTTGCAATTACCTTTCACAGAAAACTTAGAAGTGCTTCAATGGTTTCGTAGTTATTTTCTGGAAATAGTATACGTATAAGGGAAATAAAGAAAAGAAGCTGGCTGATCATCTAATAAATATTTCTGGAAATCAGCATAAATTGATAATCTGTCTGCTTTTGCAACTGTTTTTCTTCCGTCTTCCAAAAGCTTATCTATGCGCAAGCTTCTATATTGCGAAATATTGTTAATTTGGTCTGAATGCCAAAGTGTATATTGATCTGGGTCTTGCGGTACATAAAAATTACTTAAATACATTTCAAAGTTTGTTGGTGTTCCTCCAGTTACAACTTTAACGTTTGCAGTAACACCAATTGCTTTCCATGAATTAGCAACTGCTTCTGCAACAGCTTTATATTTCGGCATAACAGAGAGTGTAAGCAGAGGAATTTGACTGGATTTATCAGATCCTTGAATAGTATCCATTAACAATTTTGCATGAACAATATCTTGTTGTGCATGAAGCGTGTCTATTTGATAAGCCCAAGAATATGGAGAATATGGACCATTTGCTTTTGTTCCTTGTGAAAATGTATTTGGTAGAGCATATGATAATGCATCTCTAAGTCTTTTATCTGAAAGAGTTTTATCTTGCGTATTATAAAAAATAGTAACTAATTGCGTATAATCAGTATTTTTTGTAACTGATGCATTTGGAAAGTTTGCCAAAGAAGTATTCTTAAAAGATAAATCAGTAAGTCCAACAGCTTCTGTTACATTACCCAAAACAAACGCTAAGCGCAGAGCTTCTTGAGTTGGATAAAATTGATATACTTTTACTTCAAGTTGTCCGGTTGCTCCGACAAGAGTCATTGAAGCCACAAAATCACTATTTAACTTAATATCTTTAATTTTAAAATCTCCAACGCCTACAAAACCATTAATAAAAATTGGTCTTGAAGCAGTTACTAAAAATGGAGCATAGGGATCTTTTAAGTGGAAAATAATTGTTAACGGATCAGGTCTGTCAATTTTTACATCTGCAAACGAGTATTGAATTTCACTTGAATTAAATGGTGTGCCATCAGTAAAATAAAGATTTTTTTTAAGATGGAATACATATGTTTTTCCACTATCTTTAATATCCCATGAAGATGCTAAATCTGGTTGAGGATTTCCTGTTGCATCAACAGATGTTAATCCCTGAGCTATATCATGAACAATAAACTGAGGGAGTGAATCAAGAGTATATGCTCCAACAACGCCAATTGTTTCTTTATGAATAATTGGAAATCTTGCAATAATTGTTGTTAAAAAAAATCGAAGAATAAAAAAACAAGCTAAACCTGCAATAAAAAAGAGAAGAATCGTTTTTCTCCACTTTTTAATGTATGCCTTAATAAGCCAAACAATAAGCCTTTTATTAATTGCCATATGTTTAATGAGGGAAAAGTAGTACAACCGAGACTACGGCAAACAAAAATGCCAAAACAATGGTTGCGTACATAAGAAGTTTTTCAACACTTCTCTTGCTTCTAAAAACTTCTCCTGACCCTCCAAAGGCAGTTGAAAGTCCAGAACCTTGCATTTGAAGCAAAATACTAATAATTAATAATGCTGCTATAACAATTTGAAGAATAAAGAATATCACAAGGCTATTATATAAGCTGGCTCACTACTTTTGCAAGTTTAGATGAGTCATGATAAAGAGGGAACTCTGCATTGATTAAATCTTCCTGAATAAGTTGTATAGAATCAAAAATTTCATTGTTCTCAATTTTTACGTAATCATAGTGATACTCTTTTGGAATTGGGGAGGTCATATTGTTATTAACTAAAACTACATCAAATGGAAATTCACCAATATGTCTTTTTATCGCATTGGCAAAATCATGAGCTTTATATCCTTTGGTTTCAAAAGGCTTATTTGCAACATTAATAATAAAAATCTTTTTAGCTTTGGTTCTTTTAAGTGCTTCTGCAATTTCTGGAACAATAAGGACTGGTAAAAGATTAGTATATAAATCTCCCGGTCCTAAAATAATTGCTTTTGCATTTTCTATTGCAGTAAGAACATGCGGAGCTGCTTTTGCATTTTCTGGATGCAAATAGACTCTTTCTAGTCCTCTTTTCCCTTTATATTTTCCAAGATCAATTTTTTCTTCACCAAAAATTTCTTTACCATCTACCGTTCTGGCAGAAATAGTTACATGTTCTTCTGTTGCCGGCAAAAAAGTTCCTTCTACTTGAAACAATTTTTTAAATTCTGCAATTGCACTTTCATATGTTCCCATAAGGTCTTTTAGTGCAACCATAACAAGATTACCTAATTTGTGGCCTCCTAATTCGTTATCTTTTCCATATCTTTCTCCGGTAAATCTGTAACGCAGAAAATTTGGGATAAGGTTTATGTCTTTACTCATTGCAGCCATGCAAGAAACTAAATCTCCAACAGGGATAATGTTATACAGTCTTCTTAGTCTTCCGGCTGATCCACCGTCATCTGCCATAGAAACAATAACAGTTATGTCTTTTGTATATTCTTTTAAACCTCTTAAAAGATTAACTGTTCCAATACCGCCACCAAGGCAAACAATATTTGTTTTATTTATTCCTGCATCAACCATATAAGTGTTATTTTAATACAAGATAAAACAAGTGCAATGACCAAAAACGCAATAATGGTATTAAACTGCATCTTTGGAACAACAAAGCCTGCTATATGTATTCCAGGCCATGCAAACGCAGTAATTGACACCTGTTTTACAACAAGAGTTAGAGTATACAAAACTATAGCATTAATGACAATAGTAAATGCGCCAAATGTAATCGCATTTAATGGGAAGGCAATAATACTTAAAATGGGTTTTAATATAAAACTTAAAATGCTTAATGCTATACCGCTTAAAATAAGTTCCCAAAGGCCACCTAAAATTCGTATGCCGCTAAAAACTTGTGTAAGAATAAAAAGTGAAAAGGTGTTAAAAATAATACTTCTTACAATACCTTTCATAGTTATTTTATGCTAGCAAAATACAAAGATAAGGTCAATTTTTAGAATCAGACAAGACAAATGTGTTACAATAAGTGCCATGCAAACAATTGTATGCCCCAACTGCAATGCTGACGTAACGCAAGCCCTCTATGACCAAGTTGTAAAACAAGTCTCTATTGAAGAAAAAGAAAAAAATCAAAAAGAAATAGAAAAAGTACGAATTGAAGAACGAAGCAAAGCAGAAAAACGTGTAAAAGAAGAATTGGAATTAAAACTAAAAGAGATGGAAGAAGAAAAAGATTCAGATAAAAAACGTATAGAAAAAT
The DNA here is from genome assembly GCA_036392095.1 of Patescibacteria group bacterium. Taxonomy (GTDB): domain Bacteria; phylum Patescibacteriota; class Microgenomatia; order Levybacterales; family UBA12049; genus PPGL01. Next base: position 9,257 of record DASVYQ010000037.1, on the reverse strand, counting down.
TAATGCAGGATATTTTAAAAGCCAACGAGGAAATGAGAGAAATGAAAAGAAAGGAAGAAGAACAAGAATTAGAGAATCAAAAAAAACTTAGTGAAGAGCGAGAAAAAATTAAAGAAGAAATTACAAAAACAGAATCAGAAAGAGTTAAATTAAAAATCTTAGAAAAAGATCAACAACTTGATGCAATGAAAAAAACAATTGAAGAATTGCAGAGAAAAGCAGAGCAAGGATCTCAGCAACTTCAAGGAGAAGTATTAGAATTACAACTTGAACAATCATTGCGCAATGCATTTTCAGATGATTCAATAGAGCCTGTTGCAAAAGGTGTTAAAGGTGCAGATATAAAACAAGTGGTAAAAACAGCCAGAGGAAATATTTGCGGTATTATTTTATGGGAACTAAAAAGAACAAAACAATGGTCAGATGAATGGGTTGCAAAATTAAAACAAGATGTAAGAGCAGAAAAAGCGCACATTGCAATTATTGTTTCAGAAACGCTTCCAGATGAAGCAAAATCTGGTTTTGGTCACAAAGATGGCGTATTAGTATGTTCTCTTTCTTTAGCCATCTCTGTTGCAGAAATTATGCGACAACAATTAATTGCAGTGGCTCGAGAACGGTTTATTTTAGAACATAAAAATAATAAAACAGAATCAGAACAATTGTTTGACTATATAACGAGTCATGAATTTTTACAACAAATAGAAGCTTTGGTAGAGTTGCATATGGAAATGAATACGCAAATTGCAAAAGAACGTGCAGCTTTAGAAAAAATTTGGAAAGCACGTGAAATGCAATCACAAAAAATGTTTAAAACAACAACTGCAATTGCCGGAAGTTTACAAGGAATAATAGGCAATTCTTTACCACAAATTAAGGGTTTGGAACTAGCGGAATTAGACAGTGGAATAGAAAAATAAAATTTTTGATTTCTTTTTTAGCGAACACTTTGCTATAGTGCTCCGACTAAGAGAAGGCCACCAAGTACTGCAACAACAGCTCCAATAATACCAATATTAACAAATGAGTTTCCAGTTGGAGGAATAGGAGATGGATTTGCTCTAGCCAATGGAGGTGTTGTTGGATATGGAGAAGTATAATGTCCCGTTGGCGGGGTAGTTATAGTCATGCTTAATTGGCAAGAAGTATTTGCCGAACTTTGTAAATTCGTATTGTCTACAAATGCCACAGTTGCAGTATATGTACCAGGATTCTGGAAACTATGTGCAAGTTGTACTGCAACAGTACTTGTACCAATTCCGCCGCCCGTTGTCACGGTTTCTGGAGTTGCCTCGTCGCTAAAGGTAAAGATAGCTTTTTGAATAGTGCCGTCTGCATCTTTTCCAGAACCTGTAAATGTAAGCGCATATGGTGCTGGACCAGTTAAACCTCTATCAGCGGTAAGAGACGTACATACTGGAGGTTGCTGAACACCACTTGGGCCAGGTGTTGGAGTTAGCGTAGGTGAAGGAGTCAATGTAGGCGTTGCAGAAGGCCCTGGCGTTGAAGTTGGAGTAACAGATGGCGTAATTGGCACAGTTGGAGATGGAGTGTCCGTAGGTGTATCAGATGGCGGTACAGGAGTAGCTGTAGGTGGGATAGGTGTATTGGTTGGCGGTACTGGTGTATTAGAAGGAGGTGGTTTTTGGGTACAAGTATTATTGGTATCATACCAGCTGGCGGCCCACGTTGTATGTAAATCAGATGTACCGTAAAATCCTCCTGTACTGGTTGAGAAGAAGAAATCATATTGGAAAGTTCCACAAGCAGGGGTTGCAGGTGTGTAATTTAAATATTTGGTAGAACTTGTTGAGTAAGAAACTGGATTATTTCCTGTATCTTGACCTGGACCCAAAGTAACAGGGGAGGTATTAATAACGTTTTGGTTTTCTAAACAAGGACTTTTGTTACCTTCAGGACAAAAATTTTCTAGCCAAATGGGTTGAATTGTAATAGATTGACTTGAAACATTTTTTAAATTAAATTTTGCGGTGTAGGTTCCTGTTGACGAATCATAATTATCTCCATTATATGTTACATAAATTTGATGATTTGAATCATAGTAAATCCATATTTGTCCTGCTGCTTTTTGAGTTGTTACCTGTTGTTGTTGGACAAGAAGAACCGTTACCGGTAGCCCAACTAAAACCAAGAAAGCAAAAAATAACAGTCCAATATTTTTTGGCGAGCGTAGCCACTCAATAAGGTTTTTCATTAATAGAATAAATTCCGCAATATAATTGCTCATTCTCAGAGTATCAGAAAAAAATCACAAATTGCAAGAAGATTTTATTGAAGAAGTTTGTCAAATTTATTCAATTTATAAAAAATAATAGATACTAACCAGCAAAGAATAAAGAGAATTATAATAAACATTCCTAAATTACTTATGCTTATTGTATTAATAAAACTAAAAAACGCTGAGTTGATATGAAGTAATTGACTAATTAATTGTAATGCTTCTAGTCCTCCTATAAAAAGTGCAATAAATACAGAGATAAAAGTAATGGTCAAATTATAATACAGTTTTCGAATTGGTTTAATAAATGCCCAACCATATGCTCCAAGCATTAAAACAGCATCCAGTGAATCAATAAGTGCCATGCCAGCCGTAAAAGAAAGCGGCAAAAGCATTATGGCAAAAAAAGGCAGCTTGTCAGTTGAGGACGCAGAAATTGTTAAAAGAGCAATTTCACTTGCTGTATCAAATCCTAATCCAAAAAGAAATCCTAAAAAATACATATGCCATTCTTTTGATATGGTTTTTACAAATGGTTTAAAAATTTTCATTAAAAAACCGGATGTATGTAAATGGGTATGAGCATGAGCAATCAAGACAGATTTATGTTTAACAACATGAACAAAATTATGGAAAATTTCTAGAAATGTAATAAGATTAATAATTCCAATAATCAAAAGAAAAAAACTTGAAACAGATGTTCCAATAATTGCACCAACTTGTTCAAACTGGGGAATAGTATTTCTGACAAAATTTGCAGAGAGTGCTAAAAAAAGAGAAAGCAAAATAACAATTGTTGAATGTCCCAAAGAAAAGAAAAGTCCTACAAAAACAGGTTTTTTACCTTCATGCATAAACTTTCTGGTTGTGTTATCTATAGCTGCAATATGATCTGCATCAACAGCATGACGAAGTCCCAAACCAAAAGATAAAATGATAAGTCCTATGATAAGCGGATATATTTTAGAAAAATATATTGTCAAAATACTAACAATACAAATAAATACTACAAGGAATGTTATAAGTATAAGAATATTTTTTCTAACGCTAAGAGAAGAATGTGAAATTATGGCAATTGCTTTATTATAGAGATTCATGTAATTATTGAAATATTTCAATAATTATAACAAATTTTTTACTTAGTTACAATTTTCTAAAAGTTCTTGAGAAGACAATATATGTACTTTTGCTAAATTTTCTTTTTGTTCTAGAAAATGCACTAAGATTTTATAAATATCTAAGTCAAAGTGTACATGATTCTTTTTATTAATAATGCACCATTGTTGAATAATAAATTGTTCTTCAAGTTGAGAATCAATATTTTTTTCTACTATTGAAATTGCACCGTTAAATGGCCATCTTTTTAATTTTTGATTTGCGAATGCTTCTAAAAATCTCATGTTATATTTAAGATAATTTTCTTGTTTTAGACAGGCTCCAAAACATTTATTTAATCGATATGCAAAACAGCTATTATTTGTTTTTTCAAGACCAAGCAATTTTTCACAAAGATGATGTTCTTGTGCCATAGAAATAAGAAAATCTTTGGCAGCTCTTTTTGATTTAAAAATTCCAACTATATTCTCACTATGTTCTACATCTGATTCTGCCAATTCCTTCATTGTTATGGTTTCATATAAATCACTATTTTGGTTATGTGTTAAGACAGTTAATGTTTGTTTTAAACGAAGTTTTCGGTTATAAATCGGCTGCAGTTTTTTAACTAATTCAGATTCTTTGATTAAAGCACCAAGTTCTCCTGCTGTTGGAATAGTTTCTATATGTTTTATCTGACGACTAACATTCATTTCTTTAGAAGATGTATGATCTGAAGTAAAATGAGACAAAACTCTGGTTCTTAAGTTTTTGCTTTTTCCAACATACAATGTGCTGCCGTTTTCTCCATAAAAAATATAGACACCAGGAACATCATCTAATTTTTCTATTTCTTCTGTTGAAATTCCAATAGGCAAGGAAGGTTTCCCCATATGATGAGAAATTGCAGAAGTTAATACATCTTTATCAATTGTTTTTTGTAATGCTTTATAAAATTCCCACAGAATAAATGCATCATCAAATGCTCTATGACGATTTTTGCATGAAAATCCAAACCTTTCTATAATTGCATCTAGGTTGTGTCTTGGATGTTGTGGGAAAAGAGTTCTGGATAGCTTAGCAGTACAAAACATTTTAGACTGGAAAGTATCTCCGCATCTTCTAAATTCATTTTTAATAAATCCATAATCAAATCTAACGTTGTGTGCAACAAACACACAATCTTCTAACAATTCTTTTATCTGATTTTTTACATCTTCAAATAAAGGAGCATTTTCTACATCTTGTTTTTTTATACCTGTAATTTGTGTAATTGTTGGTGAAATATACATTAATGGATTTATTAATGTTTTAAATTTTTTTACAACCTTATTTTTTTCTACCCGCACTATGCCAATTTCAATTATCCTGTCATGGGTAATACTCAGTCCTGTGGTTTCAACATCTATAAATGCGAGTTTTTGTGGCAGCATAGGAGAAAAATCATAGCAAAAACTAATGAGAAATAAAAGTGTCGCTAAATCTTACAATTTATTGAGTCAATACAGATGTGGTATTAGATAGCTTTTTCTTCAAGAATACTTAAATAAAGCGTATCATTTTTATAGGTAAACAAGAATTCCACAGGCTTATTTTTGTTGTTTGTAACATATAAGTTTTGCAATTGACTAGAACCAGGAGCATCTGGTGAATCATAAATAGCAGTACCATATTGTCGTGCAATATCTGGAATTTTGGCAAAGTCATGGTTTGTTGGCGCATTTACATCTAAATTTGCATCTCGTGATACCCAGTTAATAAGGGAAGCTAAATGACATACTCCATCAGCTACCAAATAGCCGTCAGATACAAAGCCTTCAGAGCTATCAAAATGTGCATTTGTTGTCTTAGTTATTTTACCAACATATTGAGGTAATACTTGATCATGGTATGCAAAAGTTTGGCCAGGATTTAATGTAAATGAATAGGTAAATGGAGCTTCAATCTTATTCCAATCAACCTCAGAGTTATTTTTAACACTTCCATCCATATATGCCATAGTAAGAAGAATGTTCTTTTTAAATACATCAGCTACATATGCATTGCCATATCTGTCGTTCATAGGCATGCCATGAGAAGCTAAAATGTCCTGTACAGGCACAGTTGTACCCATAGCATTAGCTGTCATAACAGAAAACACGGTCAAAATAGATAATAGGTTGGGAAACATATAAAATACAGGCTTATAGTTTTTAACCTGTATCGGCAAGTATATCAAACTATAAGATAAAAGTCAAGCCTAGGGAACCTTATATTGAGGCTATTGTAAGAACTTATTTGCCTGAGATCTTTCGGAGAATGAATCCTAATGGTGTGATTGCGCCTAATACTTCCCAGATAACATCTGGTGTACCTGTTCCAGGAAGCTGAGATGGTGTTGTAGGTGCATAAACTGCGCCTAATACTTGAGCATTAGATGATCCTGCAGAACTTATATTTATGTTGTTGTTATTTGTATTGTTGTTATTGTTTGTATTACTTGGGTTGTTGTTAATAACTGGGTTAAAGTTAATACTTTGATTTTGATATTGTAATTGCTGTTGGCAAACAACTACAGCCACTCCATTTAGATAAACTGTCACAGGTGTGCAGTTAGTTATAGTTGTAGGTGCTGGTGTATTTGTTGGTGTAACAGTTGGCATAACTGTGCCTGTTGGTGTAAGGGTTGGTGTGTCAGTAGGCATAATTGTACCTGTTGGTGTTAAGGTAGGTGTATTTGTTGGTTGTTCACTAGTAGGAGTTGCTGTTGGAGGTACAGTTGTAGGTGTTGCAGTAGGTGGCACATTAGTAGGAGTTGCTGTTGGAGGTACAGTTGTAGGTGTACTAGTACTAGTTGGAGTTGGGGATTGGCAACTAACCCCTGTTGAATACCATCCTGCGTTAATAAATCCTTGATTTGCTCCTGGATAATATCCATAGTAATTATCTATAGCTAAGTCAATTTGGTATTCTCCACAATTTTTGTATCCTTTTCCAGGAACAGCGAGATCTGGTGAGTAAGCAGCACCGCCAGTTGTAAGATCATGGGTCATGTAGCCACTATCCGATTCATTTCTATGTCGTAAACAGGCATAATGTCCTCCCCATGGATCCCATTGCGGGCCTTCTGGGTCGTCCTTTACAACACTTGGACAAAAGTATTGAATTACATGGTATTGTACATTCTTCATAGATGACCATTTTGGATCAATGTTAAAAGCAACAAAGTATGAATCAGGTTGAATGTTTTCACCGGTTGATTGATCCCAGATTCTTCCGTCAGTGTAAAACCAGTTTCCTGGATTTCCACTTTGAAGAACTGCTGCTTGGGTTTGTTTTACTGAGTTTGGACCAATAGCATAAAGGTACCCGCCGAAAAGGCCAATTGTAAGAAGAACGAGGAGAATTCTAAATATTTTTAATTTCATACAATATGTTCAAATTTGGTTATCCGAATAAGAATTATATCCTATACCTATAATAATTGCAATAGGGATAGTCTCTTTCTATAATAGTTGCTTCGTATCTAATTTTATAAAGCAAAATTTTATAATTATTTACGTATAAAAAATGATATTCTTAAAGCTTATAGCATTTAATTTTACTTGAAAGTCATTTGTATAAATTTAAGAGTACTGGAATGGTATAATAAAAGCATGAAGCGCATTGCACTTATTTCATTTCATACCTGTCCCTTATCTGGAGAAGAAGGAAAAGAAACAGGAGGAATGAATATTTATGTTCTAGAAACAGCGAAAAATCTTTCAAAAATGGGTTTTCTTGTTGATGTTTTTACTCGGGATCAAGATGAAACAAAGGATAAAATTGTTGTTGTTAATCCAAATTTTAGAGTAATTCATTTAGATGCAGGTCCTAAAACAAACATTCCAAAAAAAAAGTTACTCTGTTTTATAGATGAATTTGTAGAAAGCTTTAAAAAATTCTCAAAAGAAGAAAATATTACATATGATTTACTAGATTGCCATTATTTTCTTTCAGGGAAAATAGGTTTAAAAATCCAAAAGGAATTAAAAAAAACGCTTCCTCTTATTATGACATTTCACACATTAGCACTTATGAAAAATCTTGTGGCAAAAACTCCGGAGGAGCAAGAGAGTATTGAAAGAATAGAAATAGAAAAAGAAATCGTAAAACATGCCTCAGTAATAATTTCTCCAAGTGAAACAGATAAAGAATATTTAAAATATTTGTATGGTTGTAAAGAAGAAAAAATCTTTGTAATAAGTCCAGGTGTTAATGTAAAGTTATTCAAGCCAATGTCAAAAATAGAAGCAAAACAAAAAATTGGAGCAGATTTAAACAAAAAAATTATTCTATTTGTAGGACGAATAGAACCGTTAAAAGGAATAGATACTTTAATATATGCAATTAAAATTTTATTAGAAAAAAAAGAACATAAAGACATAATGTTATGGATTGTAGGAGGAGACATTTCTCAAAGAAAAGAGTTGTGGTCAGAAGAATTGCAGAAATTAGAAGCATTAAGAAAATTATTAGGAATAGGGTGTTCTGTAAAGTTTATTGGACGAAAACTTCCGGAAGAATTGCCATTCTATTACAATGCCGCAGAGGTTGCAGTGGTTGCCTCTCAATATGAGTCATTTGGTATGACTGCACTAGAAGCAATGGCGTGCAATACGCCAGTTATTACAACTGATGTAACTGGAGTATCAAATATTTTAGATGAAGAGCACGAAGCGTTAATTGGTTCTGCCGGTAATCCATTATATTTGGCTTCACAAATTGAGTATTTATTAGAAAATATCACAAAAACAAATGCAATAAGTCAAAATTTATATCAAAAAGTACAGGATTTAAATTGGCCAAATGTTACAGAAAGAATTATAGCTGTTTATAAAAAATTCATATGATTGCAAAAACAATTTATTTAATGAGACACGGTTTGGCAACACATAGTACAATTGGATATGGAGACCAAATTGTTACCGCGCAAATTTTACCTGAAGCAATTCCAGTAATTAATAAAACAGCAGCATTTTTAAAAGATAAGCCAACAAATGCAAATATTTCTTCTGAATTTTTGCGCTGCAGACAAACAGCTGAAATTGTGACAAATATCACAAATAAACAATTCACTTTTGATAAAAGACTTAACGAATTTTATGATGAATCATTTTTACAGTTAAAAAATAGACTGCAAGATTTTTTAAAAGATTTAGAAAAGAAAAACTATGCAAATGTTTTACTTTGTACTCATGGAGCAGTTATTGCAGGAATAAAACACTTGTTATTAAAAAAATCTTTAGAAGAAGAAAATTTGTTAGATTTTGCATTACCTGGAGTTTTAACAATAATCCAAAATGGATCAATTCAAGAAATAGACTTCTCAATTTAGCCTTATTTTAAAATTCCCAATTGACAGCTCCGTTTGCTAATGATATAACCTACAACAATTCTTATAAAAGAAGATACCTTCATGAAACCATTAAGAGAACATAGTCCTGCCAGACTTTTTGCAGAAACTGCTGGAACAGTTTTTGTTTTGGGAATGGGTCTCTCTACATTGTCCACGATGACTTTCCCTGGAAGGGGTAGAACTCCAGAATTAATAAGTTATCAAGATTATTTATCAAGATTAACTCAAGATAGACGAGCAATTTTAGGAGCATTAGGAAATCCATTTTTACGAATTGGTACTACAGGAGGAGAAGAACATGTTGTTTCTACAGCTACAGAAGATCCAATAATTGATTTGAGAAAAGTTCTAGGAAGATTATCTGGCCTTATGGGTAGACACAGGACTGAACAGCAAGCTGCAGATGCAGAAGCACAAGCCCAAAGATTAGTTATACAAGTTGAACAATCAAGATCCTTACAGATTGCACGTGTACTGCAATTAACCGCAACAGATCCAGTACAAGAAGTAGAAAGATTAGTTACCCAACCAACTGGTCAGCTAGTA
>DASVYQ010000036.1:0-2170 GCA_036392095.1 Patescibacteria group bacterium | reverse complement strand
TAGTTTTAAGAGACGAAAGGAAAAAGGCAATAATCAATGAGAAAAGAAGAAATTCTCCTCCCTGTCGAAGGCCATAAAACCGATTAATCCATGGTGTGGCAATAAGAGCAAGACCTACGGCACTGATAACCAGAATTTGCTGAATGGTAAATGTTGTCTTTAAATCTTCCGGCGTTAACGCTTCTTTTTTTTGAATTAATGCTGCAGCAAGTCCAATATCAGAAAAATACGAGAGAAATGCAATTACAGCGGATACCACATAGTAAATTCCAAAAATTTCTGGAGTAAGAAAAATGGTAAGAAGAAAATTAACGATAAAACTAATTATCTGAATAAAAAGAGTTCTGGTAACCAAAGCAAAGACTCCTTGAATTGAGCGCCGCGTTACAGAGGCAATATCTAGTTCTTCCATATTATTTTTTGCGAAGACTCGTCCACGGATGAGTTTTGAGTAATCTTCTCATGACAGAAATATCTCCAACAATTGTGGAATAAAGCCTAACAGTAGATCCAGGATTATCTACCCAATGGACTGGTTCTTCGTAAATTTTATATCCTGCTTTTTCCCCAATAATAAGAAGTTCTCCATCAAAAAACCAATCATTATCTAAAATATGAGGAATTAAGTCATCTACGACTCTTTTTGTTACACCTTTAAATCCACACTGAGCATCAGTAAAATGGGTATGAAAAAATGCTTGAATGAAAAAGAAGTTAAGAGTTCGTGAAATAATTTCTCTAAGCATCGTTCTTCCCTCAACTTTCGCCCCTTTTGCTAAACGAGAGCCAATGGCAATGTCATAGCCATTCTCCAGTGACGCAATAATCTTTGGAAGATGAACAAGATCTGTAGAAAGATCTAAATCCATATAGGTACAATAATCAGCATGACTTTCACTCCAAACCCTTTTAATCGCTCTCCCTCGTCCTTTCTCTTCAAGTCTGAAGAAGGTAATTCGCGAGTCTTTTTTTGCCAAAGTTGCGGCAATAATCGGAGTGTTGTCGGAAGAGGCATTATCAGCAATTGTAATGTTCCAGTTATATTTAGTCAGATTCTTATCACAAAAATCTGCAAGCTTAAGGATATGCAGTTCTAATTCTCTTTCTTCGTTATAGACAGGAACTGTAATTTCAACGTTTTTTTTCATAATTCTTATTTTTATTAAATAGGAAATATCCTATTAATAAGATAATACTCACCAGAGAGACAGTATTTGCAGCTGTTCTTACTGGCGTATTAGCAAAAATAACTTCAACAATATGCATGCCCTCAGACAATGGTATCTGAATAAGATGTAACCTGTTAGTATCATTGTAACGTACCTGTCTTCCATCTACAATAACTTTCCATCCAGGGAAAGAAAACGTATTTACCTGCAATATACCGTTCTGAGAAGTGGAAACAATATATGTTTTTCTATACGAAATGTTTTCTTTCTGAGAAACATTCATCTTCCCAGAAACAACTGAAAAACTTTGAGATGGTATATCATTTTTATCAATTGCCAACTCAGTCGTATGAAGAGCTGACTCTTGAGTTGCCGTTTGTTTAGGAACATATTCATATGACATCGATGAAACCCTCCAGGTAAGATCTGACATGCTTGCATAGTGATTATCATAGAGATAAAGATAACTTTGAGGTTTAAAATCATTTCTTACTTGATAAACAAAGATTCCAGACATAACAAGAAGAGTAATTATTGCTATCTTCTTAGGAATGTATTGTTCTATTGTAGAGAAGAAAAATCCTCCTAAGGCAGAAGAAAAAATTCCCGCAAAAAGTAAAAATCTCCACGGGAATTGAATATACCAAAATGGAGAAAAAGCGTTCCATATAAATTGAGAATAATTTGTTGTGAGAAATATTGAAAAAATAAAAAGAATAAATAAAAATCCTGCAAACGCTTTTGATTTTTGTTTTTTAATAAATAACCCAATTAATGCCAACAAAACGATAAAAATATCTAATTTCCCTAGTTGAAATGACAATCCGTCAACACATCCTGCCACGGAACCCCCATATCCCCAGGGTGAATTCCACAATTGTTGCGGACAGACAAAATGAATTGCGTAATTTGCGAGCTCTTTTGTCAAAATACTATCAACCAATGTAAATTTCTTCTCGGACAGAGCAGGCAACCAAAAGTAAGCAGTTACTCCTAATGCA
>DASVYQ010000035.1:0-5165 GCA_036392095.1 Patescibacteria group bacterium | reverse complement strand
AGGATTAAACAACTCTGTTAATGTTTGTCCTTTTTGTCCGCCGTATTTAGAAAGACCTAATTGTCTTCTTCCAAATGCCATACGAACGCTCCAGGTAAAATCAGTGTAGTAATAACGATATGCTAAATCTGAAGCAGTGTTAACTGCTGCTTCAAAATCTTCTGGAGCTCCTTTATACCATGACCTATCTGCTTTTAATGCTGCTTTTGCAGCATTTTTCATTTCATCTTGATGGTGGTTAAAAATACCTTCATCTCGTGTTAATGCATCAAACGCTGTTCTTTCAACCGTTCTTAATGCAACTCCTAATCCTTCAAAATCTTTATATGCTCCATATTGTGCTTCCCAGCTAAACTTTTCTAATGCTGTATTTGCTGTTTGAAAATCTCCTCTACCAATAGCTACCTCTACATCTCCAATTCTAACCAATGCTTCATATTGTCTTCCCCATTTTTTAGCTTCTGATTCTGTTATACCGTCTGTTACTTGACCTCCTTGGTAAAATTCACGCAAAAATGTAATTAAATAGCTGTTTAATCTATAGATATCAGAACTTAGCTCTGTGGAATATTGTCCGTTTGTTGCCTGAAAACTGCTAATTTCTCCATATAACTTATCAAAAAATGCTTTCCATTCTTTTTTTGTCGCTCCAGCACCTCTTAACCTTGAATATTCATTAACATATTCATCTGGTGTTGCTTTAATACGCTGTTGCTCTATATTTCCTACATAGGAAGCGTATTTTTCGGGATTTGTTTCTTGTAATTTTTCTAATGCAGGATTTAATTCTTTTGCTGCATCAAGATTTTCTTGAGGATTACTTTGTCCATCTTGTTGAGCAATATTTGCCAAAATAAGTTGCGCTTCACTAGATTCATATTCTGCCAGAGCTGCCTCTGCAAAAACTCTTGCTTGCTCCATATCTCCCTCTGAGTATAAAAAGGTTGCCATATTTGCCATGTTATCTGCCATAAGCACACTATCTGCAAAACCAACTGTTCCAGAAGATGTTTCTATTCGTAATGTTCCTCTCCTTGGATTTTGTCTATATGCCTCATATGCATCAGCTATTCTGGCTATTTCCTGCTCATCAATTTTGCTTACCATTGCCTTCTCATTACCAAATAACGGATCAACAAAATATCCAACAGGTCTTTGGGTTGTTTTATCTTTTGTTGCTAAATCCAAAACAACTAAACGTACGTGCGCAGGATCTTTTATCTCTCCGTTTTCATTAAATGTGACACTTTGATGTTGCGCTAAAATAACCCAATTTTTCTCAGGGAGAACTTCTTCTAATAACTGGTGCAAAATCATACCTCTTACCGTACACACAACCTCACTTGCTTCTCCTTCTAAAAGAGCTGAAAGACCATATGCCTTTGGATCTCCATCATTTATTGGACCGCTATACAAAGCAACTAATTTCCCAGCTTCCTCCAGTAATCTGCGGGTCTGCTCAGCAGGTGGCAAATGAGCAATTTCTCTTTTTACCCGAGCCATTACTTTTTGAGCAGCTTCCATAAATAACATTGGGTCTGCTTCATCACCAAACGTACCAACTAAGTAATCTCTTACTTCTCCTCGGGCTCGTGCTGCTTCAGGAGTTTTTAATTTTTTATCTGCTTCTTGTCTCATTCTCTCTTGCAGCATTTGCAGTCTTATATGTTCGTCTTCACTTTCAAATCCAGATTTTAAAAACGATTCAAGTGTTGTTTTTGTCCCTAATCCTTTTGCAAATGTATGCAAAATTTTTTCCAAAACAGAAGGAGTTTGTGCATTTTTTAAAATAGCATCTCTATATTTTTTGTATGCAATTCTATCTAATACTCCGTTCTCATCGGTAAAAGTTTTTCTTATTTTCCCAGTTGGATCTCCTAAAAATTCTAGAATCGCTTCTCTTTCTTGTTGTGTCCAGCTTTCAGTACTTTTTCCACCAAAATCTTCAACAATTTTATCTGCTTTTTCTTGTCCAATTATTTCCCTTGATTGCGCTTCTAACACATCTGCAGCGTGCATAATAACTTCTTTATCTTCAGTTAATCCTTGTTCTGTTTCAAAAAATTGCTGCAATGAAGGATTTTGTCGAATAAACAACGCAAGTTTTATCATTTTCTCTCCAATTACTTGCTTTTCTTCTGCCCGTAATTGATCAAAGGTAACGTCTTTGCCAATAAGCATCTGCGTAAGCCTATCCATTGCAGCATGAGAAAGAGTTAATGAAGCAATTTCTGACTCAACTGGCTGCGGCCTGCTTTTTATATCATTAATCTCTCCCAGACCTCGTAATCCTTTTTGTATATTTTCCCTCATGCGGGTAACTGTTGTTTGAACAGATGTGTTGTCAGGATGCATATGTGCGTATGCAAGCAAGCGCTCTTCTGCTTTTAAAAGAGTAACCGTGGCATTTTTTACCCATGCTTCATCGGTATGTTGCGCTAAATTAAAATCTGCTCTTTTTTGTTCAATAGCTGAAAGCTCGATTCGTATCTGCTGTGCTTCTTTTTCTGTGGCAGTTTTTTGTTTTTCTTCTAATCTTTTTCTCTCTTCTGTAAAATCTCTTGTTCTCCCATGTCTTGCTGCCTCTTGCATAGCTGCTTCTCTTGTAAATTCTGCTTCTAATGCATCAAGAAACTCCCGAAGTTGTGCTTCTTGTGACTGTTGAGTACCAGCTGCTTGTTCTGTAGCAGTTGGCTGAGTTGGCATTAACATTTCTGCTGTTGTATCTGTCATAAGTTTCTCCTCTTTTTAGTATATTGCCTGCAATCTTTTTTATGCAAGCTGTAAAGCTATGATACTAGTATTTTTTTACATATACTTTATATTTACATAACAAATTCCTTTTAGTAGTATGAATACATGGAGATCCACCAACACTTAGAATCACTCTATCCTGCTGATTCCCGCTTTGAAGAAATAGAAAAAATACTCTCATTCGTGAAAGAAGGGAATTCTTGCCAAATGATTGGCATGCCCGGAGTTGGGAGAGGCAATATTTGCAAGTTTTTAGCATATAACCGTAATATTCGAATAAAACACTTAGGAAATTCCCAAACAAGCTATCATTTTATTTTTGTTAACTTTGCAGAAATTAAAAATAGACCTCTTTTTGATGCAATGAAGTTTATATTCTTAGAGTTGGTTTCTTCTTTGCATGAAAGACTTTTTGAAGATGCGTTTGAAAAAACAGATAAAATTTTTAAAGAAAGTCTTTCGTACCAAGATGAATTAGTGCTTTTTCAGGGACTTAAAGATGCAATCGATTATTTAGCACATGAAAAAAATTTAACCATTTGTTTTTTGTTTGAGCGTTTTGAAACATATATCCCTCAACTAACAGATGATTTTTTTACTCATTTACGAAGTCTTAGAGATCATGCGAAATATAAATTTAGTGTTGTTTTTTCTATAACAAGACCACTTGAAGAGTTAGTAGAGCCAACTATGCTAGCTGATTTTTATGAATTTTTTGTTGGAAGAACAGTTTATTTACCAATAGAAGATAGCCCTGGCATTCACTTTAGAATTACGTATTTAGAAAAACTAACAAAAAAATCTTTAGGAGAGACTTGTATTAAAGACCTCCTTTCTTTAACTTCTGGCCATGGAAAACTGACCCGTTTATCATGTGAAGCATTATTGGCAAACACAAAAGAGATAACTTCTCAACAGGATTTACAAACATATTTATTAAAAGAAAAAACAATACAAGGAGCTCTTACAGAGCTTTGGGAATTTTTAACCCCGTCAGAGCATGAATGTGTAGAAAATATTATTCTTAAAAAACCGTGTACATTTTCTCCATTTTTAGAATCTGTTTACATAATTGTAAATAACAAAATTTCTATTCCTCTTTTTGTGCCGTTTATTCTTAAACAAACAGAAAATCAAATACAAGAAACCGAACATTTTGTCTATGATGAAACAACAAATGCTATAAAAAAAGGCGCTTTAAATATTTCTGAGCAACTTACTTCTTCTGAATTTAGACTCTTAAAATTTTTAATACAAAATGCAGAAAAAGTATTAGATAGAGAGCAAATTATTACTTCTGTTTGGAAAAACACAGCAACAACTGAAGGAGTAACAGATCAGGCATTAGATCAACTTATTTTTAGATTACGAAAAAAAATTGAAGAAAATCCTAATATTCCATTGCATATTCAAACAGTAAAAGGAAGAGGAATCCGCTTTGTGAGCTAGCTATTGTATTACATAAAGCAATTTACTACACTAAAATTGCTATGGTAAAAAGGATCCTGCTTACTTTTTTATCTCTTCTCATTTTTTCTGTTACTTCGTTTGTCTTAGTAAATAAAACCTATGCTTGTGATATGTATACAGCTAACTACGGCGCCCCTGACGGCAGTGCAAAACATGTATTGTGCGGGAAAGATAAAGACGGAAATACCAATATTGGTATTTGCGTGTTTGGAGTTTTAGGATGTGGACCAACAATACTTCCTGGAATGCAAGACATTACCATAATTTCTGGAGATACTGTTGGGAAAGAATGTAGTGATAAAGTTCCATGGGGAAACGGAGCAGATTGGAAATGCGAAGTTCCTCTTGCTACAAACGGGCAGTTTTGCTTAAAACCAGAATCTGATTTTAATAACTTAGGAACATTAACAGGAGGCTCTTTTAGTGACAATAGTAGTTTTTGTAGTAATAACCAGATTTGTTATATGAATCCATCCACCAATACCCCAGGATGCGCTTGTAAAGATAAAACCAGTTGTGCTTCTGATCCTGCCACTGGTCTTTCTAATGCAGTATGTTTACATCCTGGGAATTCAGGAGATAGTTGGAATGATTCAATTCAAATTGACGGAGCCCAAGCTGCATATAGAACATACGAGGGAGGAGGATATGCCTGTTATAATGATTGCAACGGTGTATACACAAGCAATCCTTCAAAAGCATGCCCTGGAGGACAAGGTGGACAAGGTGGAATTAATAATAACATTCAGCCAATTTCTCAACTTACTATTTCTCCATATCCACTTCCTTGTCCAACTGGTTCTTTTTCTCTAGGAACATGCACACAATTTTCAACAGCTGTCGGTACAATTAATACAGATGTTGGAAGTTTTGTAGGGCAATTTTTAGGAATCCTTTTAGGTCTCTCTGGTGGAATTGCTGTTGCAGTTATTATTTTCTCT
>DASVYQ010000034.1:0-1862 GCA_036392095.1 Patescibacteria group bacterium | reverse complement strand
GGAAAAATACTGTAAAGATTATGAAGAAGTTTGCTGCCTATACTAAAAATTTTTAAGTTAATATTTCTATTCAGTTTAAGATCTGTGGCTAAAACTTTTTGGATCCTCTTAATTAGCTTGTCGAATTAATTTGAATAATATATAGTAACACTACTTACACTTTTATTAAAGCCAATGAGTGAAACAGAAATTTCTCCAACAACATTTAACTACGAAAGCAAACTACCTGCTGACGCAAAAGAATATGGATTTAAAATTATAAGAACGGATGAGGCCAGCAGCATACCCGTTAGTAAGATCGTGAAATCAGAGAAATTAACTGAAACAATCGATCATGAATTATCACCAGCTGTTTTCACTAAAGATTATGGGGATCTTATAAAAGGATATAAAGATTGTATAGAGCAAAAATGGGATGAGCAATTATGGCTTGATAAATGGAATATTGAGCATGAGGCAAGAGGAGAAGCAGTTGATGAACAGACAGGATTAGGCACTCTAAATGAAATGTTTACATTTGAATCATGGGGTAAACAGGTACGTCTTTATAATTTTGGACAAACACTTCTAAGTGATCATCAACTCCAAGAATTAAGTAATGCACTTCGAAGTGTAGGGCAATTAAATGGAGGTGCAATTTTTGATCAATTATCCTTTATGGCAATTTTTCCTGAAGGGCATCCTTTTATAAGGAGTCCATTGGCCAATGCTGACGGTAAAACATACATCATATTTAATGAAAAGGTTGTATCTGATGAGGAATCCTTGAATGTATCACATATACAAAAAACACAAAATACTATTTCTTTGGTTCCTAATGACTTGGAGGATTTAACTGTTCATGAGTTGCATCATATATTAAATAATAGGCAACCAGATGCATATCAAATTCCAGATTTGGATAGTGAAAAGAGAGTCTCAAAATATGCAGAATCAAAAGATATAGAAGACCTTTCAGAAACTGGAACAGCATTACATAAAGGAGGAAATGTCGCTTCACGAGTTGGTCCCCTGCATAAAAAAGCATATAGTGATTTTGTATCGAAAACCGGTTCAGGACGGGAAGGACCCACTTATGTTGTTTGTCGCCAACATGACCCTCGGAAATTAGCTAATTGAAGACTTTTTATTTTCTAATTTGAGAAATCAGATCGTTTGATAATTCTTAATATTTTGAAGAATTTGAGAGAAAAATATAAAGTGATAATTATTTATTCAATTTTTTTGATATACTCTACCTGAATAAAATCTTCATGAATTCTTCATCATTAACTGGGCATACTATGGTTGTGAATATCTTGCTTGTCGAAGATGAAGAAAGATTGGCAAAAAATCTCAAAAAAGGATTAACAAGGCAAGGATATACTGTTTATTATTTTTCATCTGCAGAAGATGCAGAATTATTTTTGTATAAAAACCATGATGTAATTGAGCTGATTTTACTTGACTCTATGCTTCCGGGTAAAAATGGCGTAGAAATGTGTAAAACCCTTCGAAGTCAGGGATTAACAGTACCTATCCTTATGCTCACCGCAAGAGATGCTACAGAAGATATTATTATAAGTCTTGATGCAGGGGTTGATGATTATTTAACAAAACCATTCTCCTTTGAAGTTCTTAATGCTCGTTTACGAGCATTAGTAAGAAGAGCACAAAAAGCGGAACTCATTTCTTCGGAATTGCGTGTTGGGCAGCTTAGTTTAGACGTTGCTAAAAGAAAAGTTTTTTATAATAATCAGGAAATTTCTTTAACTCTTAAGGAGTTTAATTTGCTTCAGTATTTAATGGAGCGTCCAAATACAGTTTTAGAGAGAGAAATAATACTTGAAAAAGTTTGGGATATTAATTTTGATTCATTTTCT
>DASVYQ010000033.1:0-9950 GCA_036392095.1 Patescibacteria group bacterium | reverse complement strand
CGGATTAATCTATACATATAAACAGCCTCTTGAACAAACCGTTCACTCAATTGTTTATTACTCGCCATGCAATACTCCTGTTTTATATAAAATTGGGCAAGTTGATCCACAATTCAATCTTACGACACAACAATTTACGTACAATGTTCAAGAAGCAGCAGGAATTTGGAATTCTGCAGAAAACAAATCGTTGCTATTATATAACCCGAGAGCTGCGTTAACTGTGAATTTAATTTTTGACGGAAGACAACAAGTAAGTTCGCAGATTTCAAATCTTAATTCACAATTACAAAACGAGAAAAACGCAATAGATCCTAAAATTGCACAATATAACCAACTTTCTCAACAGTTTCAGACACAACTTGATCAATTTAAAAGCCAAGCGGATTATTGGAATAAAAAGGGTGGTGCACCTCCCGATGTTTATCAACAATTAGTTGCAGAACAAAAATCTTTACAAGATCAAGCAAACACATTAAATGAACTGGCAAAAGAACTTAACCTTTCAACCAGCCAATATAACAGCAATATTACACAACTTAATAATACTATCCAAAGTTATAATCTTGATTTACAATTTA
This sequence comes from Patescibacteria group bacterium, assembly GCA_036392095.1. Classification (GTDB taxonomy): domain Bacteria; phylum Patescibacteriota; class Microgenomatia; order Levybacterales; family UBA12049; genus PPGL01. Next base: position 9,369 of record DASVYQ010000033.1, on the reverse strand, counting down.
AACCAGAAGAAGGAATTTATGATCCCAAAACAGATTCTATTACCATTTACTTTAATAACAGTCATGCTGAATTAATTCACACGCTAGCTCACGAACTTGGTCATGCAATTGGTCTGCAGCATAATAGTAATCAAAGAAGTATTATGTATTATCAAACAAGCCAAACCATAATTCCAACAGATGACGATATTACGGCTTTACAAACAGTTTGCCAAGAGCAACCATTTTGGGTTTTATTTCAGAAGAAAATAGCAGCAATTACACAGCCCACAGCTACGCAGTAATATGTTAGAAATAGTGCAGCTTATTAAAGAATTAATTTTAATTATTTTGTATCCGTTTGCTCATGCAATTCCACTTCCAAAAGAAGAAAATCCTTATAATCCTAAAAAAACAATTTTACTCGTAGAACGCTGGTTTAACCCAAATCCCTTTCACAAAGTTTGGCTGCATTTTCTAAGAAAAAAAGGCTATGCAGTACATATTATTAATTTCCCCATTTTTAAAGGAACATTTGAAGAAAGTGCAGAAAAATTAAAAATATATATTGAAGAAAAAAAACTGAATCATTTTATTCTTGTTGGAATAAGTGCCGGAGGAATAACCAGTTATCTTTATTTACAACATTATGATGGTTGGGAAAAGGTAGAAAAATTTATATCTCTGGGAACTCCATTTAAAGGAACCCCCATGGCAATTTTTATTTCGTTTATAAAATCTGGGAGAGAATTGCTGCCAAATAGTAATGTTATGCAAGAAATTAAATACGAAGAAATAAAAAATCCTAAAAAAATTTACTGTATTTCTGCAAGATTCGATGAAATGGTGCCTCACAAGAGAAGTTATTTATATAATACAAATCACATTACATTAAAGTCAGTAGGGCATAACAATTTTCATTTAGATACAAAAAAAACGTACGAAGAAATTATAAAAATTACTACTGAATAGCTACTTTGTGCCTTCTGTCCAAGATGAAAGATATGTTTTTTGCTCAGCAGTTAATGTATCTATACTTATTCCCATTGCTTTAAGTTTTAAACCTGCAACTTTTTGATCTACTTCTTTTGGCAGCACATATACTTTATTTTGTAACTTACTTTTATTTTTTACAAAAAATTCTGCAGCCAATGCCTGATTTGCAAAACTCATATCCATAACTTCAGCTGGATGTCCCTCTGCGGCTGCCAAATTAACCAATCGTCCTTCACCTAAAATATAAATTTTTTTATTTCCAGGCATCGTATATTCATCTAATGAATATCTTATTCTTCTTTTTGCTTTTTTAATTTTTTCAAGTCCTGCCATATCTATTTCTATATCAAAATGTCCAGAATTCGCCACGACTGCTCCGTCTTTCATCTCTTTCATATGAGCAAGAGTAATAACATGTTTGTCTCCTGTTGCACTAACGAAAATATCTCCCATTTTTACTGCCTGATCCATTCTCATAACAACAAACCCATCCATTGCTGCCTCAAGTGCTCTAACCGGATCAACTTCTGTCACAATAACGTGTGCTCCCATACCTTTTGCTCGGGATGCAATACCTCTGCTGCACCAGCCATATCCGCCAACAACAAATGTTTTTCCTGCTAATAAAATATTCGTAGCTCTAATTATGCCATCAATTGTTGATTGACCTGTTCCATATCTATTATCAAATAAATGTTTTGTGTCAGAATCATTCACTGCAACAACAGGCAATTTTAATGCTCCGTCTTGCGCCATTGCTTTAAGTCTAATAACTCCGGTTGTTGTTTCTTCGGACGATCCAATAATAAGAGGCAAAATATCTTTTCTTTTTGTATGCAAAAGAGAAACCAAATCTGCACCATCATCCATGGTAATATTTGGTTTATAGTCCAAGACAGAATTTAAATGTTCATAATATGTTTTGCTATTTTCTCCATTAATTGCATATGTAGGAATTCCAAAATCTTTTACTAAACTTGCAGCAACACTATCTTGTGTTGAAAGAGGATTTGAAGCACATGCAATTACTGTTGCGCCTGCCGCTTTAAGAGTTATAAGCAAATTTGCTGTTTCTGAAGTAATATGCAAACATGCAGCAATTGTGTAATTTTTAAATGGTTTTTCTTTGGAAAACCTTTCTTTTATGATTTTTAAAACGGGCATTTGTTGACCAGCCCATTCAATTTTTAATTTTCCAGCGGGGGAAAGGGAAAGATCTTTAACATCGTAATTTTTTGTCTTCATATCGAATACTCATAAAGATAGCAAATTGCCAAAGTGTTGTCTATACCTAATAATAAATTCTTCTTTTGTAAAAATATGTTCTTGAGTACCGTATTTTTCTATTGCAAAAGATGCAGCAGTAGATCCCATTTGTCCGCAAGTTTTTAAATTTAATTTATTATGAAGTCCAGCCAAAAATCCTGCTCTCCATGCATCTCCTGCTCCTGTTGGATCAACAACTTTTGTAGGATTTACCACCTTAATGATAGATGTTTTCTTTTTTGTTTCAATAATTGCTCCTTTTTCTCCAAGTGTTGTAATGATTACTTTTCCTGCAAATAATTTTTTCCATTGTTTTACTCTACTTTTTATTACATCAATTTCGTAATCATTGCCAATAATATATGCGGCATGTTTTACTCCAAGTGCTAATTCTGCATCAGAAACTTGCGTTAAAATAAATCCAGGATCGAACATATATTCTAGTTTTTGTTCTATACATTGTTTAACCAAAGACATAGATCCTTTTGCTCCAGACGGTCCAATTAAAACTAGATCATTTTGTTTTGCAACTTTTTTTAATTGTAAATCTGCAATACCATCTGCTGCGCCATAAAAATATCCCCAAATTTGGTTATTCGTTTTATCTGTCATTGCAAAACCGGTTGCAGTATATTTATTATGGTCTACATAAATCCAACTTGTGTCTATACTTGGCAGTTTTTGGAGAGCTTCGTCATATTCTGTATAATCTTTACCGGCTATAGAAAAAAGTAGATTGGGGATGTCTAACAAACCGAGTGAATAACTAACGTTTCCTGCGGTTCCTCCCCTGCGTTTTTCAAAATTATTAACAATAAATGAAAGATTTATTTTGTGAATCTGGTCAGGAAGAATATGATCACCAAAAGCACCTGGAAAATCCATTATGTAATCGTAGGCTATGGTGCCGGTTATAATAAGCATGGATTGGTGCTGCCCCACAGAGTCGAACTGTGATAGCGTGTTCTTCAGACACGTGCCTTGACCACCTTGGCTAGAGCAGCGCTTGCTCTATTTTACCAAAGTATAAGAAAGCGTTCAATAACCCTTTCTTTATGATAAAATACCACCGTGGATCATTGGCAACAAACCTTTTATGAGCTAAAAAGGATTATTCCATCCGCTCGTATTTCTGAAAAAAACTCTGATTTACAAAACCATTCAAAAGATAAATCATTCCATCCTCCGCATCTTCCTGAGATTGTTATTTGGCCAATTACAACAAAAGAAGTTAGCAGCATTCTAAAAATTGCAAATACTGCAAAAATTTCAGTTACGGCTTGGGGGGGAGGGTCAAGTTTAGAGGGAAACCCAATTCCAACCAATGGAGGAATTATTTTAGATATGACAAAAATGAATAAGATCCTAAAAGTTTATAAAAATGATTTGCAAATTGCTGTTCAACCAGGAATATTAGGAGAAGAATTAGATAAAAAATTAAAAAAATATAGATTATGGTTTGCTGCAGCCCCAGGCAGTAAGCATATTGCAACTATAGGAGGCATGATTGCCAATAATGCTGGTGGTATGCATGCCGTAAAATATGGGGTTGTTGGAGAATCCGTTTTAAAACTTACAGTTGTTTTAGCTAATGGAGATATTATGCAAGTAGGAAGTAGATCTTTTAAATCGGTTTCTGGTTATGATTTAAAACACTTAGTAATAGGATCTGAAGGAACTTTGGGAATTATTACAGAAGCTGTGCTTAAATTAAACCCAATTCCAGAAGCAAAAATTGCGTGCCTAATATCTTGTTCTTCATCTCAGCAAGCAGCAGAAATTAATTTAGAAATTCTACAAACCAACAATAAACCTGCATCTATAGAATTTATGGATAGAGAATATATTACATTAGTAAATAAAGCAACAAATGCAAAATTACCAGAAAATCCAACACTTCTTCTAGAATTTCATGGAGATAAAAAAATAATGCAGCAACAGTTAAAGCAAATTTTAATACTTTGCAAAAATAAGAATAGTATAAAAATAAGTACATTTACGACAAAAAAACAACTAACTCTCTTATGGAAGTATAGAAGAGCAGTGCGACCTATTGTTTCAACCTTACTTCCAAATACAGGAATTCTTTCTGCAGAGGTAGGACTTCCAATTTCACAGATTGGAACTTTTTTAGAAAAGACTAAGCAATTATCAAAAAAATATGACATAAAAACTGTTATGTTTGGACATATGGGAGACGGAAATTTTCATGGTTGGGCATTGTATACACTTGGAGACAAAAAATCTTGGGAAAAAGTATCTAAACTTAATAACGAATTAATAGTATTAGCCATAAAATTAGGTGGGACAACAACTGGAGAACATGGTATTGGAATTGGAAAAAGGAAGTTTTTGGAACTTGAACATGCCTCAAGTCTACGATATATGAAACAGATTAAAAAAATGTTTGATCCGAATAATATTCTTAACCCCGGGAAAATATTTCTTCCATAATTATTGAATAGCTTGCCAAGATTAGTCTACAATGGTTGTATGGGACTTATCTTATTTAATGCTTCATGGATGATTTATAACATCAGCCTTGCTGTAATTGGAATTTTTTTTGGTTTTCTTATGTTAAAAGTCAAACCTTTATTTTTAAAAACCATTTTTGGTCTTATTTGGCTTTTATTTATTCCAAACAGTATTTATATGCTGACCGATATTATTCATTTATACCGTGATCTTATGAAAGTTACATTTTTCTATCAAGTTTTATTAACTACAGAATATTTTTTACTTATGATTATTGCCATCATTACTTTTATTTTAAGTCTTATATTTTTGGAATTAACTTTACAGCAAAAAAAGTTTAGAAAATATATTACCGGTTCTACAAAATCAGTACTTTTTTTTATTCTTAACTTTGTTGTAGCATTTGGATTGGTTTTAGGGAGAATGCAAAGATTAAACAGTTGGGATATTGTCACAAATTTACCAAATGTATATAAAAATGCAATTCATGTTTTAACAAATTTCCAATTATTAATGCTTACTCTTTTTTTTGGATTTTTGTGTAATATTGTTTATTTCTCTTATCATTATTTTATTAAAAAATTTTCTAAATAAGCACAGGCATTGTGGCTGTGATACAATCAAATTCTCATGAAAACAATTGTTTTTTCAGATACACATTTGCATAAAAAATTTGACTCTAAAAAATTCCGATTTTTAAGGAAAATTATTCAGAAAGCTGATAAAGTAATTATTGCAGGAGATTTTTGGGAATCCACAATAATGACTTTTGACGAGTTTATAAATTCCGAATGGAAACAGTTATTTCCACTACTCAAGAGTAAGAAAACGATTTATGTATATGGTAACCATGACAAAAAAAACAAATCAGATAAAAGAGCCTATTTGTTTTCTGATTTACAAACAGAACAATATATATTTTCTGAAAATAAAAAAACATTTGTAATTATTCATGGTGATAAACTGGCAAACAAGCTTGCTCAAGCGAAAGTTGTACAACCAATTAGGAGTTTATTCTACACTAAATTATTTATTTTGCTTATTCATACGAACACAGAAAAATATTTAACAAAAATATTTGGGAAACAAGCTTTACTTATTCTTTTTAAATATTTTAATTATAAAATTAAAAAAAATTTGATTAAAACCTTTGATAAAAATATAATTCTTATTTGCGGACATACTCATGCTGCAGAGATAGATTTAAAAAATAATTTTGTAAATACAGGAATCATTAGACATGGTATTGGACAATATGTTCAAATTTATAGGGGAAATGTGGAATTAAAACAAGAAACTTATTAGATTAAAAACAGAGAGCTTTATGAAGCAAAACACTTAGATCTTGAATTTACTTCTATCTGCATTTTTAATGCTTAATCTTTCTTTTCTATTTTTTTCTCTTTCTTCTCTTTGCAATTTTATTTCTTTTTGTCGTGATTCTTCTTTTTTAATATTTTCATTAAATACTCTTTGACATTCTTCATTTGTACAAATAATTTGTGAAAATTCTACTTCTGTTGTACCTGTAAAGGTTGCAATTGTTTCTTTCCATGTTTGAGAAACTGCTTTCTTGCTGCCGCATCTTTCACATGGTTGATCTATATAAGATTTATTTTTAATTGTTGTCATAAATTAGTTTATAAATTGACAAAGAATCATAAACGAAGAATGGAAATACCAAATATTTATTTTGCAAATCTATCTTAGTTTAGCAGATTTGAAGAAATAAAACAATTTTTAACTTATTTTTTTGTTTTTATGCCAAAAGGTAAATAAAGCAAACAAATTCCTGTTATTCCAGTTATTATTAATAATGCAGCAAGAATAAATAAAATTGTTTGAATATTTCCTGAAAAATATGTAAGAGAAATTAGAAAGAAAACTAATCCCAAAATAATCCTTATTATTCTATCCGCTTTCCCTTCATTTTGAAGTTTTTTAAACACATTATCACCTCCTTTTCGCATCATCTGAAGGGGAAGATGTATTACCAGTTTATCACAATTTTTCAATTTTTTTTAAAAATTTTTGAATTTCTTTTGCAAGAACTGCAGTTTTTGGATAAACAAGAGAGTAATAAACATATTTTCCCTTTTTTGTGTCTTTAATAAGACCCGCATTTTTTAATTTTTTTAAATGTTGTGAGACAGCAGACTGAGCTAAATTACATGTAGAAATTAGTTCCTCTACATTTTTACTATTTTTTTGTAGACAGCAAATTATTTTTAATCTAACTGGATTTGCAAATGCAGAAATAATTTTGTTTTGCATATTGACATAATACATTAGCAACTGCTAATATGTCAATGTGTTTGATTTTTTATATCCAAAAGTTCCGCAAGTACAAGCAGAAGATTTAAAAAAAGCAATTGATACTCATGAAGATTTTTTTCTTTTAGATGTAAGGACAGCAGGGGAGTATGCAAAAGGTAAAATTGCAAAAAGTATAAATCTGCCGGTTGACGAGGTACCAACGAAAGTAGAAAGACTTATTCCAGATAAATCTAAAAAAATTTATGTCTATTGCCTAAGCGGCTCACGAAGTGTTTTTGCAGTTGATGCAATGAAAAAAATGGGATACTCAAATGTATTTGATATAAAAAGTGGCCTTCTGGCATGGAGAGCTAAAGGGTTCTTAGTAGGATAACTTATTTTTGCTTCATAGAGAAAAGGGGAAATGATTTTTATTTTTAACAAAGAGAATAAGCATCTGCAAAAGTATTTTCTATGCCTTCCCGTATTTAATTATTTTTACTTTCTCTTCTGTAATAAGTAAACCAATTTCTTTATGAATTTCCATTTCATCAATCATTTTTTTAAATTCTTCAATTCTTTCTTGTGTATCTACAACTTCTATAATAATTGGTAAATCTGTTGAAAGGTCTAAAACATTTGCTGAATGGATAAGACTTCTATGACCAAATCCTTCAATACCTCGAAGCACAGTTACTCCGGCAAAATGATTTTTACGAAGTTGTTCTACCAAATAATTATACAATGTTTTACCATTGTGCTTATCTGATTCTCCGATAAAAATTCTTAACAATGTTGCATCTGATTCTTGTTTCATAACTATGATAATAATAATGCACAATATCTACCCAGAGCAATACCTAAGAAACATAAACCGACATTAAGCAAAAGATTTAATGCAAAATATCCATATTCTCCTTGATCTAAAAAGCGCATTGTTTCAAAAGAAAATGTAGACATGGTTGTATATGCACCTATAAAACCAACCGTTACAAAACTACGAGTGTCTGGTGAAATATTTTTTCCAAAAATTACTAAATAGCTAATAAATGCTAATACAAAGCTTCCTGTTACATTCACAAAAAGAGTACCAACGGGAAAAGTGCCAAGAAAATTAGTAGTGTACTTTGCAACTAAAAAACGAGCTATCGCTCCTAAAAAACCCCCAATACCAACATAAAATATTTGTAACATATACGGTAAACTCTTATCGTTTTTTATATTATCTATGCAACTTACCTAAGAATCAAGAGTATATAATAAATAGTAAAAATACGAAAACTTTGAGCTATAATTAAACAAGATCAGAGCAAAAATGAGAATGACAATTTTATTTTATTTGCAAAACAACTTTTCCCCGAGGACTACCTTTTTCAAGGTATACAAATGCTTCTTTCGCTTGTTCTAAAAGAAAGACTTTATCCACAATAGGTTTAATTACCAATGCATCAACTAATTGAGAAAGTCGTGCCAAATGCTCAGTAGTTATATGTGTGTTTTGTCCAATTACTGTTACTCCATATTTTTCCGCCAATTCTTCTTTTGGTTTTCCAATCATTGAAACTAAAACTCCACCTTTTTTTAATACTTTAAATGAGTTATCTGTAGTTGCACCACCAACTGTGTCATATACCGCATCATAATCAGAAAGTATTTCTTCAAATTTTTCGTTTTTATAATCTATAATTTTGTCTGCGCCCAAAGATGCAACAAATGCTGTATTTGTAGAACTTGCTGTTGTTGCAACATACGCCCCTATATACTTTGCAAGCTGAATGGCAATACTTCCAATACCTCCAGAGCCACCATGAATAAGAATTTTTTGCCCTTTTTTGAGGTTAATATGCTCCTCAAGCGCCTGAATCGCACTTGATCCAACAAGAGGTAAAGAAGCTGATTCTAAAAAGTTAATCTTTTTGGGTTTTAATGATATTGTTTTTGTATTGGCAACGGCAAACTGTGCAAAAGAACCTGTCCCACCACTTAATACAATTGCTGAGCCAAAAATTTCATCTCCAACGTTCAATCCCAAAACTCCTTCTCCAAGTTGTGTAATAACTCCTGAAAAATCTCCACCGGGAACATATGGCAATGATAGGGGAATGCTTTCTTTATACATTCCTGATCTAATCTTTACATCAAAAGGATTAATACTTGCAGCATGGATTTCTATAGCTACTTGATTTTCTTTTGGAACTGGTACTACTTGATCAGTAACTATTACTGTTTCTGGTCCTCCATACTCCTTAATTTGAATCGCTTTCATAAATCTATTCTTTCACATTAATTTATTATTGGCAATAAAAAAAATTACTCTCCAATAATAATCTTTTCTTCTTGTTCTATTGGATTTTCTTTTGGCAATTCAAGTAAATGCCCAGCCTTCCTTTGCTTTGT
>DASVYQ010000032.1:0-7347 GCA_036392095.1 Patescibacteria group bacterium | reverse complement strand
GCATCTTTTGCAACATCAATTGCTGTATTTACAGATATCCCAACATCAGCATTTCTTAAAGATGGAATATCATTAATACCGTCTCCTAAATATCCAACAGTATGCCCATTGTTTTTTAACGCCTGAATAATTTTCATCTTTTGTTCAGGTGAAACACGGGCAAAAATATTCGTTGTTAATACTTTTTCTTGTAATTGTTGCATAGATAGCTTTTCAATATCAGCTCCTAGCAAAATTTCTGCAATTGGCATTCCAACTTCTTTACAAACTTTTTGTGTAATTATTTCATTATCCCCGGTAATAACTTTTACTGCGACATTAAGTTTTTGTAACTTTACCAATGCTTCTTTTGCAGTTATTTTAGGTACGTCTAAAAATGTTATATATCCCAAAAATTGCAAAGAAGAAACATCATCCCAAGAATAAGAATCTTTTTTACTAATTTTTTTTGTTGCAAGAGCAATAACTCGTAATCCATCATTATTTAATTGTTCAAATTTTTTATGTAAGTTTTGAATATTTTTTGATTTCTTGCATTTACTTAAAATAAAATCAGGTGCTCCTTTTACAATTATTGAAATAGTATTTTCTTCTTCAATTACTGCATACATCGCCTTTCTATTAAAATCAAAAGGCTCTTCATCAAGTTTTACATAATTTTCAAGATGCATATTATTTTTTTGTGCATATTTCCAAATAGCAGCATCAATACCATTCCCAATAATATGTCTATGAACAACTGCTGTATTACAAAAAAGAGCTGCTTTTAAAACTGCATTATTTTTTTCATGATTCTCATTAAAGTACTCAACTAACTCTATGTTTCCTTCGGTTAATGTTCCAGTTTTATCAGTGCATAATGTATCCATATTCCCTAAATTTTCGATAGCAATTAATTGTTTTGCTATTACTTTTTTCTTTGCTAATTTTCCGGCTCCATGAGAAAGGCTAATGGTTACAATGACGGGTAATAATTCTGGAGTAAGTCCAACTGCTATAGCAAGTGCAAACAAAAGAGAAGCTAATAGTTCATGGCCTAAAAAAGCATTTATTGCAAAAATTGCTACTGTTAATAGTAAAATTACTTTAACAAGAAATGCGCCAAAGGATGAAAGACCTTTTTCAAAATCTGTTTGTGGTTTTATATATAGTGTACTTTTTGCAATTTTTCCAAACTCAGTATTTTTCCCAATATTTATAACAACTCCTTTTCCAGAACCGCTTTCAACAGCGGTTCCCATAAAGGCAATGTTTGCCATATGTCCTAGATCAGAAACATTAGCAGGTAATACTTCTGTTGTTTTAAATGCAGTTTTTGATTCACCAGTTAGAGCAGATTGATTTATTTCAAGATCATTTGTTGCAATAAGTCTTAAGTCCGCAGGAATAATGCTTCCTTGAGAAAGTAACACAATATCACCAATTGTTAATTGTGAAACAGGAATTTCTTGTCTGCTATCTTCTCTAAGTACTGCTGCTGTTGGAGAAATTTTTTTAAGTAATGAATCAATAGTTTTTTCTGCTCCATATTCATTCCATACACCTAAGAAAACACTTACTAAAATCATCCCAAAAATATAAAAGCTACTTATATGTTGCCCTAAAGAAAAGGAAATAAGTGTTGCGGCGGCAAGAATAATTATTAAAGGATTATTGCTGAATTGGCGGATAAAAATAGAGAAAATGTTAACTTTTCTTTTATGGATTATGTTTAAACCATATATTTTTTGTCGTTTAACTACTTCTACATTTGTTAATCCGGAAAGCCTTGATTGTGTTGTAGTCAATATTTCTTCATATGACTTTGTAATATATGCGTGAAGAAAGGTGGTAGTATTTTCTTGCTTCATAGTTCTATCGTAGCTGGTATTTTGTTGGATAACAAGAAATAATTATTTATTTATCTGATAGATTCTCGTTTGACCATCTATAAAAATAAGCTTACCAATTTGAGAGAATTTATTTTCAAAAATATTTGGATATTTTTCTCTTTCAAGATTTCCAATAAATACATATTCGACAGAATATTTTTTAAGCAATGCAATTGCTGTTTGAGAATCTTGCGTTGTATAAATGGTTTGTACATCATTTATTCTTTGTGGTAATGGATCATAGGATCCTCTCCATAACCATTCATGCACAGTCCATCCAAGGATGGTCGGGAGGCCAGTATTAGTTGAAATACGTTCATAATCTGTATATGAATCTCCTTGAGCTTCAAGCATGACTGGTTGTCCTTTAATATTTGCATTAATCCACAAAATTGCTTGATAGTCAGCTGGATATAACTTATTAAGATAGGTGGTACCATCTAGTCCAGAATATTTTTGAAAATCTAAATAATATGAATTTACTGCAAAATATGGATACAAAGCGACAATTATTAATAACCAAAATCCGACAAATTTATATATCCATAGTAATATATTTTTAATTTCATTTTTTAATAACAAAATTCTGATAATAATATATCCGCTACTTAAAGAAAGCATAATAAAAGATTGATAAACAAGTTTAAACATGGTATTTGCTCTATAATATGTTGTATAAATATCTTTTAAGTAAACAAATTCAGGAATAATAATAAGAAGAATTGCAAGAATAGATAATAGTAAAACAAAGACGTCTGTTGGATATATTTTTTGCTTTCCCTTTCTTAAAAAGATAAAACCTACTAATCCCAAGACCCAATATGCAAAAAATCCCCATAATATTAAAAGCATCCACCATGGGGAGTGTTCACAGTGATTAGTTTCAAATAAAAACGGACCAAGATGTCCAATATTAGTTAAGAATTTTGGTGCACACATTATGCCAATTTGAGAAGCAAACGGTTTAAAAAATAAATTAAAGGGAAGCGCAAAAATAAAAAATGAGGCAAAGAAAATGACTACATGTGTTAAGTAAGGACTCCCAAGAATTTTATCTGACCAAGAGCCCAGTGTTTGTTTCATATAAATTGCCAGATAGATAAAAGCTGCTAAGAGTAAATAGATAAGTCCATCCCAGGCATTTGTCATATACATAACAGCGAGCATAAACCCAACAAGAATTGTCGTAAGATACGAAATCTTCTTTCTGTTGATATAACTTTCTATAAAAATGCTGAATAATAGGGCAAGAGTAAGCAGTACAAATGGAATATCTAATACATGACCGTGTAAGTCAGATACTACAAATGAATAAAGTGGGAATTCATGAATTGTGTGATAAATAAACCTTGTCGCATTTGGATACCAATATGAATTTGGGAATGTTTGAGGAGAAAAAGGTAACTGCCAAAGTGGTAATGGTTTACTAACATCGTATGGTTTAAAAAACGCATAAATTGCATGTAAATTTCCACCAAGCGTACAAATAAATGCTGTTAAAAGAGCGCCTAAAAAAAGCGTGAATTTAATCTTTGAAAAATGAAGAAATTTCCAAATTTTTTTGGGAGTTAAAGGCAGTTTTTGCAATAGGAAAAATTGTCCAAGAAAATTTAATCCAAGTGAGAATGAACAGCTAAAGGTAAATGCAAAAAGCGTTGCAAGCATAAGATTAAAGGTAATACTAGAAGGAATACTGGTAAGACGGGTAAGAACAGCAGTAACAAGATGGCCAAAATAATAATAATTAATAGAAAATGGAGGGTACCACATATCTGTTGCTGGGAAGAATTTTGTTCTCAGTATTGAATTGACAAAGCCAAAATCCATATATTTTTCTAAGCCATGAATATCGGGTTGGGTAGCTCTTACATATGACCAAAAAAATAGAGTTAATAAAAAAATAATTTCTTCAGCAATAAAGTATCTCCAAGATGAAGTGATTGATTGTGTAATATTATTTGATTTTGTTAAAAGAAAAATATTAATAAACGCCAAAGCTGCAATTATAATAATAAGAGAAATAAGAGAAAAAGGTAAAAAATGGAGAGTTCCTAATACAAACATGACATAAGAAATAGAAATAATTCCTATAATTTTGCTAAATATATATCCTTTATCTAAAAACTTATTAAAAAATAAATTAGCAACCGGAAGATAAATTAATCCTATTGCAAAAAAAGCAAACCACCATTGTAATACAAAAAAAATATCTGTGTTTGTCATATTATTTTATTATACTAAGCAAATTAGTGATTGCAAAAAGATTTTGAGATAAAGATTTTGTCTCTTTATTATTTAACCAATAAAATTTTGTTTGAGGATTCTCTTTTGCTAAAAAAAATAGTAAAGATAAGTCATCATCAACAAAACGGTCTATATGGAGCTCTTTAATAAGTCTATTTTTGAATATATGTGGTTGTTCATTTTTAGCGTTAAAAACCATTTTCTTAAAGATTGTTGAAAAATTATATTTTTCCTCAATATGTTCCGTTGCATTCCGTAAAAAATTAAACCTGCTGGAAACTAAAAAAAGATTGTTATTTTTATTTTTTGCAAGTTCTGCTAGTAATACTATATTATTTTTAATTGCTGGGCGAAGAATTGAAATATGAGAAATTTTTCGTATCTTTTGCTCAAAATTTCCTGGAATTCTATATTCTAAAACAGTAGTATCTTTCGCTTTATACAGTTTTTCTATAAGCCATTTAGGCATGAAGGGAGGTTTATCCACAAAAATTCCGTCAAGATCAAAGCCTAAGTTCATAGCTTAATATATGTATTCTAGCATATCTTTTTTAGGTTATAATAGGTTTATGGATCAGAAAAAAAAGATGCTTATTGTCAGTGACTATTTTTATCCTCATTGGACAGGAATTTCAAAATCTTTGTATTATATGCTTGAGGCAATAAGTGATTTATACACAATTACAGTTTTGACGGTGCGTTATGATGCCAATTTAAGAAAAGAAGAAAGTTTATTTAACTCAAAAATTATTCGAGAACCAGTCCTATTCTCTTTAAGTCGTGCCAAATATTCATTACTCCTTGTTTTTAAAGCAATTCCTTTAATTTATACTTCAGATGTCGTTTTTATTAATTCTCCCTGCACAAATATACTTCCAATAGCTATTCTTTCTAAGCTTTTTCATAAAAAGCTTCTAATATTTCATCAAGGAGACTTGCTGCTGCCTAAAGGAATATTTAATAGAATTTTGGAGAAAATATTTGATATTTTTTCTCACTACTCGGCAAAAATGGCAGACAAATTGGCTACATATACGCAAGATTACGCTGAAAATTCTCGAATTTTAAAAAAATATTTAAAAAAAACATCTGCAATTGTCATGCCAGTTGTTCTTGCACAACCAGATATCTCATGTGAAAAATTACATTTTTTAAATCAGATGAAAAAAGAGAAAAAGATAATTTTTGGTTTTGCTGGAAGATTTGTAGAAGAAAAAGGATTTGATGTATTGTTTGATGCTATTCCCTTAATAATAAGAGAAATCCCAGATGCTCATTTTGTTTTTGCCGGAGAAACAAATATGAAATACGAAGATTTTTTTGAAGAGAATAGAGAAAAATTTGAAAAAGTAAAATCATATCTAAGCATTGTTGGATTGTTAGATAGTGCATGCTTGTCGGCATTTTATCAAAAGTTGGATTTTTTAATTGTTCCTTCTCGTTCTGATTGTTTTAATTTAGTTCAAGCAGAGGCTATGCTTATGAAGGTACCAGTAATTGTATCCAATATCCCTGGAGCACGTGATCTTGTTAAAACAACACATTTTGGAGAGATTTTTATTTCAGAAAATAGTTTAGATTTAGCAAATGTAGTAAGTAGAGCATATAAAGAGAGAAAAAAATTAGGAGAATATTATCCTTCTGTTATAGAATATCTAAACAATCAAAAAAATGTTAAAAAAATTAGAGAATTTATTGAACAATGAGATAGATCCTGCTTTTGCTCAAAGAGCAGGAATAATTTTCTCATCTATAGAAAATGAAAAGCCTATTCGTATCCTTGATGTAGGTTGTGGGCGAGGGTTCTATATTCATGCGCTTTCTTTATATGATTTTCCAAAAGAAATTTATGGAATAGATATTAATGAAAAATATCTACAAATTGCACAACAAGAAATTACTGATAAACGAGTAAAAATTGCAAAGGGAGATATATTTAATCTAAACTTCCCAGATAATTTTTTTGATTTTATTATTTGCTCTGAAATATTAGAACATTTGCCAAGTGATACTCTCGCATTAAAGAATCTTCATAAAGTTCTTAAAAAAAATGGAACTTTGCTAGTTTCTGTTCCAAACGAAAATTTCCCGTTTTTTTGGGATCCTCTTAATTGGATTCTTATGCATATATTTAACACACATATTCATAAAGATATTTGGTGGTTAGCAGGAATTTGGGCTGATCACGTACGATTATATTCGCAAAAGGAGTTAGAGCAAAAATGTATTGAAGCAAACTTTGAAATAGATAAAAAAATAGGAACAATTTTTGCTTGTTGGCCATTTACTCATTTTATTCTTTATGGAATTGGGAAAAATATTATAGAAAGATTGGGTGTAACCACTTTTAGTAGATTCAATTTTAATAAACAAGTTTCATTTTTGGCACTATTTTTTAAAATACCAGAAAAACTATTCTCACGATATATAAAATCAAAAGATTCTTCAGTTGGTTTGGTGTATATTTTGAAGAAAAAATAGTTTTCTTAACAACTTCTTCCAAATTACAAAATATAGAATAAAAAAAAGTGGATAATAGAATAAAATAATTATTACTACATTGTGATAACTTGGAAATGAATTTACAAATAATTGAGACAAATTGTATTGTAAATTATTGTAAAATGGATAATGCAGCTGTGAAAAAGTAAATCTATGTTCTCCTGTAATATGTGGGGCATAGTTAGTAATATTAGACACAAATCCATTTAAGAGTGAAATTTCTACTAGAATTGCAGCCCCAATCCATAGAACAATAAAAAAAACAAAATTTTTAAGTTGATTAATCCATGTTAGTGTTAATGCAAAAGGGATGGTAAGTAAAAGAACAATTGGTAAAAAATGGCGAGTGTCATACATATTTGGGCTATAAAAAGCAATAAATTTAGAAAAAATTACTAAAAATATACATGTTGCATATAAAAACAAAAAAAACAGTAATTTATTTTTCTTATATAAAAAAAATGAACCTAATAATCCTGCAAAAAGATATGGAGATTGAATAAAAATTCCTTTGTAAGAATTTATAGTTGCCCAATTTGCAGATAAACCTTGTACCAAGTTAGGATGGTCCCATATATATTGAGAAATTGCTGTTTTTGTAATTGGGCCGTTATTGAAAAGATTTACAAAAACATTCGGGAAAATTGGATTTGAAAATACAAATGGAATATTTTTAAAGAAACTTAATATTGGGTCATACTGATAGGGTTGTACAAACATTTTTTCAAAA
>DASVYQ010000031.1:0-12422 GCA_036392095.1 Patescibacteria group bacterium | reverse complement strand
AAAACATTCAAATTATTTCCCTTTTCAGCTTGAATCTTTTGTGATAATAAGAGGAAAATTCTCGATTCATCTTCTTCTGCTTTTTTTTGCAATACAGGCAATAATCCTTCCAACTCTTTGCTTGTATGAGGGATAAAAAATATATGTGAGTATGGATCATGAGGAATGACCGGCAATTCTTTTCCATATGGCAAAAATAATAAGTTTTTTGCTTCTGATGGTTCTCTTCCCCCCGCTAATACAACCTGTAAATGATTTCTAAGCTTTCCATATAAAGCAATACCTATACTTCCCTCTTTATCAATTATGAGGATTGGAAGCATATTTACTACTTCTGCGGTTACAACGGGGCTTTGGGTCATGAATCTATTGTAGGAGACTCATAAATTATTGTCGAGGGCAAGGTTTACCATGGCATCTGCCTCTTTATTTTTCTCTCTTGGAACATGTGTATAGGTTATTTTCACTCGCAAAGAAAGCTCGATTTTTCTAATATTAATCATTAACGCTTGTAAATGAGGTTGTTTAACTCTATATAAACCCTTTAATTGTTGGCAAGCAAGTAAACTGTCCATAAAGAAATTTATTCCCGAGATATCACCGATTAATTCCCGATTTTGACTAATCCATTGCAACGCTTCAAGAATTGCTGAGTATTCAGCCACGTTGTTCGTAGTAATTCCAAGCGTTTTACCTATTTTATGTATAGTTAAATCCCCCTCCTTAATTACCACGCCTAAGGCTGCGGGACCTGGATTTCCTCTTGAACCTCCATCTGTATATATAGTCAGTACTTTCATTTAATTATAGTTTTAATCTTTACAAAAAGTGCTGCAAGCACTATTGCTTCAGATATGCCTGTAATTATAGCAGATGCTATATAGCTTGCCCGAGGAATAAAAATAAGATTAAGAATAATATTTAAGATTGCTGCAGCAAGATATACCCCAGCTAAAAAAACCTGTCTTTTTTTTGCAACCAATACCCACTGTAGAATACTGGTAACAAAGAATATGGGTAAAGAAAGAGATAATAACCGTAAAGGAACAGCCGCTCCAAGAAATTCTTGTTTAATAAGCCCGACTAACGGAGCAAAAACTAAAACAGGAATCATGATTACCAAAGATAATAAAGCAAAGATACCAATATATTTGTGGATATGCTTTTCTAATTCACCAGTATCTTTTTGTTTAAGAAGAGAAGGGTATAAGGCATTGGATAAAAAGAGGGGGAGAGCAATAAAAAAATCAAAAAACTTGTAGGACATATCGTAAAGAGCAACATCTGTTGAGGGTTTTAAAGAAGAAAGAATAATCATATCTATTCGAAAATAGATTAAATTACAAATTAGCATAAGTGTAATAGGCAAGGTGTCTAATGTTAGTTTTTTTATAAAATCTGTGTCTAGTTGGAACGGGAACATATTCTCTTTGGTAAAGAAAAGTGCGACGGTACATTTAATAATTCCTCCTAATACATACGCCAAAAGAACAAACATAATGGAATAGGGGAATAATGTGGCAAAGAAAACAAACAAAAGGGTAGTAAACGAACCAATAATAGTTGCCATCATAAAATATTCATAAGAAAGTTCTCTTTGAAATAGTGCCAGCGCTGTATAGGTTAATGCCTCAGTTATTAAGGTAAAAGAAAATATAGCAATACCATTTCTAACTTCAGGAGAGAATCCTATATGAGTTATCGGATTATATGGAAGAAACCAAGCTAAAACATTCACTCCTAAAATAAGAATTATTGCAAGTATAATTCTTGTATAAAATAAATCTTTGAATTTAAGTTTGTTTTCTTCCTTCTGTAGAAACATGGCATTTAAACCAAAATCTGCAAACAGATAAAATAAAGATACATAGGCAGTTACTTTGGCAAAATCACCGTATGAAGCAATGCCAAAATGTCTCGCGACAAGAATAGTAATTAAAAAGCTGCTTCCTGAAGAAAAGATTCTTGCAACAAGTTGAAAAATTGTGTTGTGTGCAACTTTTTCAACAAAACTCATATCCGCATTGTAGTAGATTTTATATACTCCAGCAAAGAGAAAAAATAAGTACAGTTAATAATTGCCCTTGCTGCAAAGTCAAAAAATAATGATCTAATTGTCCAAGAATAAAAAATTGACAAAGAAGTAGTAAGTATAAGGGGAGAAACTCCTTTTTTTCAGAGCTTTTAAAAGAAATAATAATCTTTTTTATTGTCTTATAAAAAAACATTATCATCATGAAAAAACAAAAAATCCCTGTTTCTGTAAAGCTTAAGAAAAAAATATTATGCACGGGTTGCAATAAAAAAACCGGGTACATGCCTGATGTTTGTGATAAATTTATCAAAAAATTATCGAACCCTACACCAAAAAGAGGACTAATTTTAAACATTTGCCAGGCCTTTGAGATTAAAAAAACTCTTTGAACAACTGACTCATCTGATAAAGATATATTTTCTAATCTTACAAAAGAACGCGATGAAATTAGGAAAAATACAATGGCAAAAACTAACGTAATAATTACTGCTATAAAAATTCTTATGTTTTTCTTAATTTTTATGTTAATTATTAGAAGATATAAAATTGTAAGAACCCACAAAACTATTGCGATTCTTCCTAAAGTCAAAAACAAGGCAACACTTCCTAATAAAAATCCTAAAACAAAAAGAAGTTTATAAAAAATATTTTTTTCTTTAAATATCTTATAAAAGATAACTGAACATCCAAAAAGAAGAAACGCTGCTAAAACATTTGGGTGGGAAAGGGTGCCATAGGGACGAAGAATTAACTCTCCATTAACTGAAGCATTTGCAATGCCCGGAGTACTTGCGCTAAATGTTCTCTCTCCAAAAAAATAAAAAAATCCACCAACTGACTGTTGATATAGATATTGCCAAATAGCAAGAAGGCTCTCAAAAATAACACCACTCAAGAGAGGCAACGATAAGAGTGTTACTGTTTCTTTTTTTTCTTTAAAGAAGTTGAGTAATGCATTCCAAAGAAAAGCATATTCTATTATCTTTAAAAATCCGTACCATCCAGACATTGGCTGAATTGATAAATAAATGCCTACGGATAAAATTAGAAGAAATAAGAAAAAAAGGGAAGAGAAATATATTCTCTTAGTTGCAGAAAAAATAAAAAAAACAGCAAGTACATCGGTTGTATAAAGAGTAGGGGAGAGGTAATCAATACGAAGACCATTAATAAATGCAAAACTTGGCCAAAAATGTTTTCCGAATTGAGTGGGCAATAAAAATACAAGAAGTACAAAAAGCAGCGATTGAACTTTATTGTTTTGGATAAATCGTAAGTACTCTGTCACGGCCTTCACCAGTTGATTCAGATGTTATTTCACCATCTTCTTGGGCTAACATATGGACATATCTTCTTTCCCAAGATTTAAGATTTGGTAAAGAAATTCCTCTTCCTTCTGCTAAAACTCTGTTTTTTGTTTGTTCTACCAAAGTTTTTAGATATTCCATTCTCTTTTTCTTATATTCTCCGACTTCGACTGAAATTCTGAGAAATTTACCTAATTGCTTTGCTACTGAGAGAGAAATAATAAGCTGTAATGCTTCCAAGGTTTCTCCATGATATCCAATTAAAATACCATTTTCTTCTGTTTCTAAAAGAATTTCTGCACCTTCTCCTGCTTCTTCAACAGTAAAAGGAGCTTCAACTCCCAAAAGGGAAAGAAGCTTTTTTGTTGTTCCTTCAATAACTTTTAATTCTTTTTTATCCATTTTTTTTGCCTCTTAATTTATCTATCCAGGGCTGTATTCCGCCCCAACCTGATATTTGATACTGCTGTATAATACCAAAAATTGTGAAAGTATTCCAGTAGAGAGATAAACCTAAAGGAAGCGAGTATGAGAAAAACCCAATCATAATAGGGAAAATATACATAGATTGAGTTTGCATGGCACTTGCAAAATCATCATCTTTTTTCTTATCTGCATGTTGATCAGGCTCATGTTTTACAAACATCATTTTGGTTTGAATAAATTGGAAAAGAGCTGTAGCTAATGGGAATAAAAGAATAAGAAAACTGGTTGTGTTTAATAAATGGGAAGGAGCAGTACCAAGAGGTAATCCAAAGAAGGATTGATCCCAAGCAGATTGTAATTTTAAGGATGGGAGATAGACTATTTTATTAATTTCAGCAACCAAAACAGAAGGTTTCGCGGCAACTACTTGTTGTAAGACTGAATATAATCCCCAAATAAGTGGTAATTGAATAATAACTGGCAAGCATCCAGCTGCAGGATTTACTCCATGTTCCTTATATAGTCTCATTGTTTCTGACTGCAGCATTTTTGCATCATTCTTATGTTTTTCTTTAAGTTTATTTAAATGAGGGGTCAATCTTTGCATTTTTTGAGAAGTTTTAAGTTGAGATGCTGTAAGGGGATACAAAATAAGTCTAATAACAATTGTCAAAATAATTATGGAAAATCCTAATGCATAAGGTATATGGACAGCAACAATAATATGATAAATAGCTAATAAAACATTTAAGATAGGCCAGACAAGGATAATATTAAAAAGGTTGGGATTTGTCATTGTTTCTGTATTCTACCAAATGGCTGACAGCTAAGCAAACGAATAAAAGCCAAAGGTACTCCTTTAAAGACTCCGTACGTTTTAATAACTCGTTTTGCGTAGGAAGAACAGCTTTCTTTATATCTACAAATATTTGGACCAAAAATAGCTTGTAAAATAGGGGAGAGAGTCCACTGATACACAGAAATTACAAATAAAGCTATATATTTCATACAAGATGAGATTCTTTTAAACAATCTTCTACAACTTTCCATAATTCTTTTGTTTCTACGTCTAACGCTGCTTTTTTTATAATTATTAATACGTCAACCCCTTGCGTAATTTTTGTGTTTTGCGATTCAAAAAACGATCTTATTTTCCTTTTTATACTATTCCTTACTGTTGCACGCTTATCTACTTGTTTACTAATAACGAATCCATATCTATTGTGCTCTAACAAATTTTTTCCCACTTTAAAACTAAAATAGGGTGTTTGGATATGTTTTGGGTTTTGAAGAACAGTTGTTGCAGGCAACCGAAATTGTTTGGAAAACATTAGACAGTAAGCTTTTTTCGTCCTTCAGCTCTTCGTCTTTTTAAGACTTTTCTTCCGCCATGGGACTTCATTCTACTTAAAAATCCATGTTTTCGTGCTCTTTTGCCTTTTTTTGCAAGGGCTCTCATTTTTTCCATATTAGTATTATAACAAAAATCAAGCTTTCTGTCTATTTTGTTATTCTTGGATTGAATATATATTATTCCCCTTGACAAAAAGTTATCCACATTATTTAATGGCTGGTACAATGACACAAAATCTTTCTGACCTTTGGAAAAAGACATTAACAGATATAGAGCTCGAGGTATCTAAAGCTAATTTTTATACTCTTTTTAAAAAAACTTCTCTTCTTTCTTTGGAAGAAAATATTGCAACAATTGCTGCTCCAAGTGCCATGATTATTAATCTTTTGCAAAAAAGATATATGCCAATTATTAAATCATCTTTGGAAAAGCATACCCAAACTGCTATTGATATTATTTTTATTCCAAAACATGTCGTGGCAGAAGAGAAACAGGCTGATGAGGGACCGTTGTTTACAAAAAATGAAACTCCTGCTGTAAAACCAATTGGTCATCTGCCAAGAGTAAGACCCGATTTTACTTTTCAAACACTTGCAGTATCTCAATCAAATCAACTTGCATATGTTTCTGCACAAACTGTGTCACAAAACTTAGGACAAACATATAATCCTCTTTTTATGTATGGGCCTGTTGGAGTAGGGAAGACACATTTAATGCAGGCAATAGCAAATGAGGTGTATAACAAAAATCCTGATGTAAAAATTATTTATATAACTAGTGAGGAGTTTACTAATGAGGTGGTTGAAGCAATTAGAAGTAATGACACAGCAAAAATGAAAAGAAGATTTCGCTCTGCAAATTTATTAATTATTGACGATGTACAATTTATAGCAGGGAAAGACAGAGTACAAGAAGAACTTTTTCATACTTTTAACACACTTATAGATCAAGGTGGACAAATTATTTTGTCTTCTGATAGACCTCCTTCTGAAATTAAAAAGCTTGAAGCAAGACTTTCTTCTCGATTTGCAGGAGGACTAACTGTAGATATAGAAGCACCAGATTTTGAAATGAGAACTGCCATTATTTTAAAAAAGGCTGAAAAATTTGGGTTTAGCGTATCAATAGATGTTGCAAAAGCAATTGCAGAAAAAGAACAAGATGTAAGAAGTCTGGAAGGAGCTTTATTACGGGTGGTAACAGAAGCAACAACAAAACATCAAGAAATTACTCCAGAAATTGCATCACGAGCCTTAAACAGTAAAAGGGAGGATAAACAGTCATTCCACTCTGATGACATTATTAAAACTGTTTGCGATTTTTACAACATTAAAGCAACACAGCTTAAAGGCCCAAAAAGAGATGCTTCTTTGGTGAGGGCACGACAAGCAACTATGTATTTATTAAAGAAAGAATTGGGATTAACGTTTGTTGAAATAGGAAATGTACTTGGAGGGAGAGATCATACAACAATAATGCACGGTGTAGAAAAAGTGGAAAACATGCTTGAAACAATTCCTGCGTTTCATGAGGAAATCAGGGGGATAACAAAAACATTACGGGGATAAGTTATAAACATTCTTTTTTAGAAAAGTTTTCAACAGGATATCCCCAAAGTTATCAACACGTTATCCACATAAATTCTAGCCTCGATCTCTTGCTTTTTTCCACTTTTCCATATACACTACTACAACAACAAAAGAATATATATGAAAGTCTCTGTACTAACCGGGAATCTGCAGAAAAAATTATCTTTTGTTAATCATGCTATTTCTTCTCGAGTACAACTTCCTATACTTTCTAACTTTTTATTAGAGACAAGAGAAGACAGTTTAGTTATTAGCGCAACAGACTTAGAAATCGGAATAGAAACAATAGTTCCTGTACAAGTAGAAGAGAAGGGATCAACTACCGTTCCTGCAAAATTGTTTACAGAACTTATTAATGCACTTCCTGAAGAAAAAATTACTTTAACAGTAAAAGAAGGATCGTTGACTATTCAAAGTAAAAAAACAAATAGTGTGCTGCAAACCATGAGTAGAGAAGAATTCCCTTCTTTATATGAAGAAAAGGGAGAAAGAATTATAGAAATTAATCCAGAAGCATTTCGTCATGATTTAAGTATGGTTGCTTTTGCAGCAAGTATAGAAACTACAAGACCGGCACTTTCGGGAGTATTAATAAAAAAAGAAGATAATTCATTATTATTTGTTGCAACAGATGGTTATAGACTTTCATTAAAGAAAGATCAATCTCAGGGCATTGTAGAAAGCGACAAAACAATTCTGGTTCCGGTCCGGGTAATAAAAGAAGTATTAGGACTTAAAGAAAATTCTTCAATCTCTTTATATGTATCTTCACAAAGTAATCAAATTATTTTTGAGCAAGACGAAACTGTGCTAGTTGGACGTTTAATAGAAGCACAATATCCTACCTATCAAAAAATAATTCCAACAGATTTTTCTGCAAAAATAGCTTTTGATAGAGAAGAATTATTAAAGGCTGTTAAAACATGTTCTATTTTTGCTCGAGAGACTGCAAACATTGTTACGCTTTCTTTACAAAAGGAAAAAATTATTGTTTCTGCAAAAACACCGTCTCTGGGAGAAAATACAGTAGAAGTCGAAGCAAAATTAGAGGGGGAAGAAAATGAAATTGCATTTAACGTGAGATATCTTTTAGATGTTTTAGGAAATGTTTCTGAAAACGAATTAACATTTGAAATGACAGGACCATTAAATCCAGGAGTATTTAAAATTGCAAATAATGATTCATTTCTTCATTTAATTATGCCTATTAGGACATAATTACTTCTGACAAAAACTGAGGGGAAAGATCTCTCCTGCAATATCAGGATTAGCAAAATAAGGAGTTGTTATTTTTACATCAAGTTTACATGCTTGATCTTTTGTCAGTTGAAGTTTGTCTAAGAAGTCTTGTTCTGCCAACTGTCTTAATTGAGTAAAAGGAGTAGAGGTAATACTAATAAGAAAATCATTAAATTTGGGTTGGTATAGTGCTACATAACTATCGTTTTGCACAATTATTCTATCGTTTTGCGTATCAACATTTTTAATATTATTAATTATTGTATTTGTTTGAGAGAAAGGCGTTTTAGCTGTAAGTGAAGGATTAGGAGTAATAACGGGTGCTTTTGTTATTGTGAGAGTAGGAGTTGTTGGAATAAATGTAGGACCTGTAGATTGATTTATAGGTGCTGTTACTGGGGTGGGAGATTGAAAAAAAGGGATAGAGATGCGAGCTGTTTCTTTAAACGTTGCCAAGACCATAAAAACAATTAATATAATTGCTAATAATCCAATAAAAATAAATAATATTTTTTTATTTATCATATTAATTTAAACCACATGCTGTATGTGTGCTCCAAGCTTTCCAACTATTACCACTGGCCTTGTAAAGCTTATAAGCATATGCAGCATTTACAGACGGGTCAAGATCAGAGATGCCAGTTGCTCCATGAGGAGTTGTTAAACATGTGTGATAACCCGATGGATCATTAACAGTACAGGTTGTAGGAGCTGTTTTAATATAACTATTACATTCTGGTGCATAATCTTGATGGGCATTCTGATTAATTTGGAAAAGTCCAACACTATACTCTTGAGCATTTCCAGAAGGTACTTTTTTCCCACAGGTGTTATTTGTTTCATCAGGCACACCACCACTTTCTTTTTGACAGATACAGGAAGCTTGTCTAGCAATATTCATATTACCATCAAAGTATTGCACCAAATTATTAGGGTCGCAATGGTCGACCCCTATTTGTGTTGGACCAGACCCACTACTGCTTCCACCAAATAAGTTATCTGCATAATTGTAATATTCTGGATAAGTATTTTTAAATCTTTGTATAAAAATACTACTTTGATCAAATGTAGGAACTGGCGTTAATGTAGGTGTAGGTGCACTAGTTGGATCTGGGGTAGGTATTGCTGCATAGACATGCAAATGCGTATTTAAGTAAAAAAAAGAAACAATTGCAGAAAGAACTATTACTAAAGAAAGTATTTTTTTCATAGATTATTGATAAGTAATTTGTAAAGAATTAATTTGTTGCTCTGCTAAACCAAGAGAATATAACCATTGTAAAAATTGATTTTTAGCAATTGTTTTATCTCCTTTTAATGTTACTACAAATGTATATTGTGCTAAGGCTGTGTCAGAGTTTGGAGAAACAATAGAAAAATAAGAATTTTCATAAGGAACATTATTTGCTAAAAACATATCTGGATAACTTGTACGAAGATAGGCGTTTCTAATAATAAGATAATTATCTGTATTTGGATTTTCTGTTCCACCAACCGTTGTGAATGAGAAAGTATAGGGACTTTGATTATGTATTTTTACAGTTACAAGATATTTGGTACTAAATAAAAGATTTATTGTTGGAGTAACAGTAAGAGAAGGACCTTGATTAGAAAGAGTAAACCCAACCAACGGGTCTGTTGTAATTTGAACGTCATTTATATAAATATTTTGGTTAAATGTAATAGTAAACGGTTTATTAACTTCAACATTTGTACTTCCATCTGGCGGATTTGTTTGGGCAACTGAGATGGGAGTAGAAGGGGTTGGAATAGTTGTAGCTTGAGCTACAGGGATAACACCAGTTGGACGAATAATAACGATTGGAGAAGGTGTGGGGATAGAAGGAATTGGTATAGTAGAAGAGGGTTTTTTATATGTTGTTACTGCAACAATAATGCTAATTATTGCAAGAAGAAATAATCCTAAAATAAGGAAAAGTGTTTTTCTCATAGCTATTGTCCTTGTACTGTTGGTGTCTGGACAGGTACCAACCAACCTGCAAAATGCGGGTCAGTTATAACATCCTTGCTTCCTCTATATACTGTACCATATGAAAAATATGTATCGGGGCTACATGCAGAAGGAGCGCTATCACAATCTCCACCAGAACCTCCAGCAGTTGTAAATCTGATAACTCCATTATTATCTTTTGCTACACCAGTAACAACATCTATATGTCCTCCCTTACCCCAATCATATAAAGCAATATCTCCAGGCTGAAGTTGATTAATTCCATCGTTTTTAACAAATCGAAAGAGCGTTGAAGGAGGATTAGCGGATTGGTATCCGGCAATATATCCTTTTGCAAAACCAGTGCCTGTTGATCCAAGTGGATAAGGATTTTTTGAGTTAATCATCCCTGCTGCCGCGGCTTGAGCAAATCCGACGCATTGTAAATGATGCCCCGCAAAGTCACTTGTTACAGATCCTTTTAGAGAATCAACAACAACACTTGGATAGATTCCTGCAGTACACACAGAGACATCATTTTGTGGATAAGAAGCATTAAACTTTGCTGCATCAATGACCCAACCCTCACTTTTGTTTCTATCTTTTGGTGTTTTTTCAGGATTAGGGCAGTTTTTTATAAGCGTTGCTGCTAACCCATCAGCATAATTAGATGCATTTATTCCACCAATGGTGGAGTTATAAAGGAAATATTCAGCAACCATATCTGCAAAGCAGGTATATAATTTATTTCCGTCAATGGTTTTTGGATCTTCAGTTCCTTTGCATCCAACAAGTGGTAAAAGACCATCAATATTTACAACAGAATTTTGAAAGTTTTTATCTTCATCCTTTTTTTCATGGAAATACATATTCGCTAAAATAATTGACATTTTTTGTGCTATAACAAATTCTGCTTGTGCAGCTCCTCCAGGACAAGCATCCATATCTGGTAATACTAAGTAATATGTTTGATTATCAAAAATTAAATTAGATAAATCCTTGGTTTTCGCGTCGTTAATAATAGAACTTCCAGGTTCTTTTACAAAATACCCATCACAAGGGTGATTTAATGCATATTTTAAATAAGGCCAATCCCCACTGCTATGATCCATGTGCTCTAAAAGGCTAAGAGGAACTGGTTGAATGTGCGGTCGAGTAATTTCTCCAAGCATTGGTTGTTGAGGAGCACCCCAAAAAATTTGTGTGAAGTTAGGGTTACTAAAAAGTTCGCAGAAACTATTATAAACAAGCAACGCTACTTGTTTTTGATTAGGGTTATCTGTATAGAGGGTCATATCCAACATATAATCATAATTATTTTTGAAATTTTTTGTTATATCATCTACGCTTAATTTTGCAGTTGCTGGATCTGAGCAAGTAAAAAGAAGATTAGATCCTCCTTCGTGTGGTGCAGGCCCTCCAGCCATATCTCCAAGAAGAGCATTCACTAATAAAATAACCAATATAGCAAGTAATATAATTCCTAGTGCCCATGTAATTTGGAGAGCAAATTTTTGTGCAACATTTTTTGTCACAGAACTTTTCCCGCCGCCGCCGAAGCCTCTTAAAAGAGAACCGATACCTCTTCCTCCTCGTGGGGAAGGAGGGGGATTAACAGAGCGAATATCTATATTAGGAATTCTTTGCTGAAGTCCTGAAAAAGTTTCTCTAAAAAGCGCAAAAAAACTTGGTCTATTTTGGAAAAAGGTTTGGAGTCCTTTAAAGCTAAAAAGTTGTCTGTATTGTTGTCTTTGTAAAAAGTTTTTATAGTGATTTTCCATGTGTTTTCTTACACGATCACGTTGTCCTTCTGGAACATGACTCAAAAACTTATTTACTTCAGCTTGGTGAACTTGTCGTGATAGAGCACTTGCTTTGTCAAACCGTTCTTGCAGCGTCTTTCCTTTATCTTCTGCAAGAATTCTGGCATTTGCATGAGCATCAATTTGCCTTTTTAAGGCTTGTAATCGAGCATCTCTTCCCAAAAAAAGACCAAATCGTTTGGATTCTAATTCACGAAAATTTTTTCCAAGTGCGGTATTTTCTCCATACTGAGCAAGAAATCTCTCTCTCGCAGTATCATAAAGACTTTGTTGACTTCCGTCCAAAGAGCCATATCTCCAATTAACTTCATCTAAAGGAGTAAATCCTGGTAACTTTTCAAGAACTTGTCTATCAGATGCCCTTCGTCTTTCCCAAAGTGATCCGTTTTCTTTATTTCTCCTCCAGGCTTTAACAGCAGCTTTTTTTTCTTTTGCTCTTTGTTTTTCCATTTCATTAACAACTCCTACATAGCCAAAATTAGTTGCATTTTGTGCATCTTTCTCTTTTTTCCCGCCAATATCAAGAATCATTTGCCCAACTGCTCCTCCCAAAATACCCATTGCCCCTGCTTCTGCAGCTCCCTCGTCAAAATGAGGAGTTTCTTTTCCCGGAGTTTCTAATTGATTATCTAGTTCAGCTTGCATAACATTTGCAGCTGCACGGTTGCGTTTTACATCTGCTAAATATGCTAAATCAG
>DASVYQ010000030.1:0-19499 GCA_036392095.1 Patescibacteria group bacterium | reverse complement strand
CTTGGGCTTGTCTAATCCAGCTATCCCCTTCAAAAAGAATTTCAATAATTTTTCCAGAAGATCCCGAACTTTTTGATAAAAACAAATTTTTATCGTGTTTTCTTGAATTAACTATAAATTCATTGGAATTTTGCATAATATCTTCTTTTGTAATTGTCGGTAATTTATAAAAATCTTCCCATGTTTTTATATCTTGAGGGAAAATATTATGCTTTTTATAAAGTTGGTTATAAAAAGTTGTTTGTGTATATGCTAAATTGACAAGTTTTTTTATAGATTCTAATTGAAATTCTTTAATTTTTTTTGGATTTTGAAGCAAAAAATTGTAAATTCTCCTGTTTTCAAAAAAGTATTTTTCTGCTAAAACAATATTCTCCCAAATTGATAAACTTTTCATACGATAATAGTATTATATAAAAAATCCACAGAGTAGGGGATGCCCTTCATGTGGATTACTGTATATAACTATATCAATTTTGAAGTCACAAATCAATTATTGCTAAAAAATATATTTTTTCCTACATTTTTTCTTGCATACGGGTAAAAATTTGGTACCATATACATAAGGAGGTGATTTTGTGGGAAGTTTTGGAGGATTTTACAAAGGAGATAAAAAGAAAAAAAAGAAGGGATCAGATACAGCAAAACCACAAGGTTCTGGTGCACCTGTGTTTGTTATGCCAAAATTAGTAGAGAAAAAGAAAAAGAATCAGGATTGGTAATGTTATGAATAGAAAAACTGCCTACAGAGGGAAAAACCTTTCCCTCGCTTTTGGTTTTTGTGTCGTTGTTTTTATTATTCTTTTTGTCTATTTTGCTTGGAAAGTATTTAAAGTAATAAATCAGAGCCGCTTTGATGGACATGAATATATTGTTTTGGTAAAAGAAGAAAATAATACGCAAGATTTGATTGCATTTTTGCCAGATGCTTCTGCCATTAACTTGGTTACTCTGCATAATGTGCCTGAAAATCAAAGTATTGCCTCCATTGCAGAAATTCCGGTAGATGCAAAAGTCTCAACAAATGCATTACATTCTATAGCATCTCTTATGAGTAAAGAAATCTTTTCTTGGGGAAAAGGGGGAATGCCACTTATTGATGCAATAAAATTATGGTTTTTTACTCACTCATTACCTGATGGGGCTGTTACAACACAAGCATTTTCATATCCTGTTACGCAGGAACAGTTAGACAATATGATTCCTAGATTTTTTACAGATAAAGTTTTGTATCAAGATGCACAAACAATAGCTGTTATAAATGCCAGTGATGTGTCCGGAGCGGGGGGGAGGTTGGCAAAATTTTTAACCAATATTGGGGCAAATGTTATAATGGTGAATACAGCAGATAATCTGCAAGATATATCAACAATAGAATACAGCGGTGATAATTCATATACACTTAAAAAAATGCAAAAAATTATGAATACAAATGCAAAGCAGACAAATAATAAAAATGCCGTTGCAGATATTACCATTACATTAGGAAAGGATAAGGCAAGTAATTTTTAATATGCTACTTTTTGCGATTATTGTTATTGCAATTGTTTCAATTGGACTTTCTGTATGGTCATTAAAAGACATGCAAAGAGGACTAAAAACTCATGAGACAAAAAAAGAATTAGAAAAGGGGAGAGTAATCTTTCATTCTTCAGAGGTTTCTTCTTCAGATTCTAACTCATAATCTTTTTTCTTTTTACTAACTACTAATGTTTGTTTTTGTATGTCGCCAACAACAAAAGATGGCTGATCTTTAAATCGAGTGACTCGTTTTATTTCTTTTATAAATATAGTTACTGTATGTTCTTCCCCAGCTCGTACATATGCATCATATTTATTTCCGCCATTCATAAATTTAATAAGTCTTCTGCTTATATTATCCGGTAACATGCCAATAAACTG
Source organism: Patescibacteria group bacterium (assembly GCA_036392095.1). GTDB lineage: Bacteria > Patescibacteriota > Microgenomatia > Levybacterales > UBA12049 > PPGL01. The sequence continues at coordinate 17,597 of DASVYQ010000030.1, read as the reverse complement.
TTTATTTTGATCTAATACAAAAATTTTTAATCGTTTTATAACTAATTCCAATGGTTGTCCGACTTGCAATGCTCTGAGAGTTTTAGAAGGTGCCGTATTAACTAAAGAAACAAGTTTTGTTTTTCCAACTTCTTCTAAAAACATATTGTTATTAATAAGAAAATTTGAGGTTTGCACTTTTTTAGCAGGGACTTCACCCAATCTCTTTAAGTTTTTTAATGCAATTGAATTAATTTCATCTAATTTTAACACTTCTTGATATGCTGCTTTTGCTTCTTTAATTTTTCCTGCTGCAGCATAGGCAAAAGCTAAACGGTTAAGCGTTTCAATATCTTTTGGATTTTCTTTTAAAAGCTGAAGGTTAAACACAATTGCGTCGTCCCAATTGCCTTTTAATGTAGCTTCAATTGCGGCTGTTTTTTCTATCATGGACAGCAAAGTAGAAAACTACTCTGATTCTCAAAATTTTACCTGACATTATTGTAATTGTCAATAAGCTTGAGGTATAATAAAGATCTTATGAGTGGACATTCTAAATGGGCACAGATAAAAAGACAAAAAGGTGCCAATGACCAAAAGCGAGGCCTTGCATTTACCAAACTTGGAAATGCTATTACTATTGCCGTAAAACAAGGTGGGGGAATTGGTGATCCAGATCAAAACTTTAAGCTTCGATTAGCTGTTGATGCTGCTAGGGCACAAAACATGCCAAAAGAAAATATAGAGCGTGCAATTTCTCGAGCAATGGGAAAAGATGCAGGAGCAATGGATGAAGTTATGTATGAGGGATTTGCTCCAAGTGGCATTTCGGTAATTGTAGAAGCAGCAACCGATAACAAAAACAGAACAACATCTGAGGTAAAAAGTGCTTTTGATAAAAACGGCGGAACCATGGGTCAACCGGGATCTGTAAATTACAATTTTAAACAAGTTGGACAAATAATTATTGCGAAAAACGGAAAAACTTTAGATGACATTTTTATGATTGCTGCAGAAGCAGGAGCAGAAGATGTTGAAGATGCAGGAGAAGAGGTAGTTGTGTATACAACTCCTTCTTCTTTATCTAAAGTTAGAGATGCATTGCAAAAAACAGGTCTTTCTGTTGGTGCAACAGAATTAATTTGGAAACCATTAACTCTTATAGAAGTAGAACAGGGTGAACAGGCAGATAAAATTATGAATATGCTTGAAAAAATAGAAGATTTGGATGATGTCCAAAAAGTATATTCTAACTTTGAAATAAAAAGTTAAGATTTTATGCCAACCAGCATTCCGCAATCAAAATTACTGCGTTTTTTCTTTAAGTTGTTTTCAAAAAAACATAAAGGTCTTGCCAAAAAAAAACAAAAATTTTCCCTTGGAAAAAGACATAAATTTGCCATTGGTATTGGTATTTTATCCATTGGCCTTTTCTTTGCTGAATATGCATTAAATGCGTACGGAGTTGTTATTGCCTTTTTCTTGGCTGTATTATCTGATGTCGTATTGTTTTGGGCTGTACAACAAGATTTAGAAGATAATTTTGCTTCACAAATATTTATTTTGCCATTTTTATATAGTTTGTCTTTTGGGCTTTTTGCATTTTTAACTCCGGCAAGACTTATTACAAAAATTATTTTAACGACACTCTATGCAGTTGGTTTATATTCTGTATTTTTAAGTGAAAATATTTTTACCGTTGCATCTATTAGAACAATTGCACTTCTTAATAGTGCTCGTATTGTTTCCTTAGTTATCTCATTGATTACATATTTTTTCTTAGCATCAACAACATTTTCTTTTAGAATTTCAGTTATACCAACAATGATTATTTTATTTGTTTTTACTCTTCTTTTAAGTATGCATGCAGTATGGACGTATACACTTGAAAGAGAATTTAAAAAAGATTTATTGTGGGTTAGTATTTTAAGTGTTTGTATTTTTGAATTAGCACTTGTTTTATGGTTTTGGCCAACATCACCAACTGTTGGAGCGTTATTTCTTACCAGTGTCTGGTATGTGCTTGTAGGGCTTTCTCATGTGTGGTTGGATAAACGGCTTTTTCGAAGTGTTTTATGGGAATATATTTGGGTCGCAGTTATTGCATTTTTAGTACTTGTTGCATTTACTAAATGGCAATAAACTTCAAAAATAGGGAAGAGGTAAAAGGGGTATTTTTAGCTTCATTTTTAATAAATTTTTATTTTAAAAATTGTTGTATCTCTATATATTTTTTTTAAAATTTTTCTGCAAAAATAATAAAATTTTTAAAAAAATTTTATCTGAAGAGACAGGGAAGAGGGGTAGGGGTAAAAGACCTATAATAAAGAATATCCTGTAATATGTCCCATAATAAAATGATATAGTTTGATACAATAATTAAATTATAGGACTTAAATTGTGGATAACTTGCTGGATTTCACGAAGAATAGAGGCTGGTTTTCACGGACTTCAAAGAGAGAAAGTTCTTACAGTATCTATTTACATTGGATTCTGTATGCAAGGCTAAGAGCAGCGCAGTGGAGTCTATACGCAAAAAACACGAATGCATTTCTCTTATTATATACTAAACTCATTTTTTCTGAGGCTAAAATAATAAATTTGGATTGATTTATCAATCTAAACAAGTATAATCAAGCAGTGTTGTTACTCAGTTGCTAATTCCTTGCCTTCAAGCATATGAAAGTGCGTCAAAATTGAGGCAAACAGCCATAGTTTTCACGGTGTGTGAGGCTGTCTAGCCTCATTCTCAGAGAAGAGGCTCTTTTTGTCTATAAATGCACAAATATGTCTGCGCAGAAGAGAGTAAATATTCCTTTTGAGTTACATATGCTATGCGTTATGTTGCTGCTCATCTCTCTGGATAATTTTTTTTAAAAATAGGTCCCTCCAGCTCCTGGGAAGCTAAGGTCTATTACGTCGCACAATAATACTTTTACGACGCATTGAGGCTGGCTCAGAGAAGAGGTATAGGTATTGACCAATATCTATAAATAGGTACAAATACATATGCATAGACTCTCAGCCGGTATTGCCATTGTACCCCTATAACTACTCTGGTTGGTACCTAGGCTCATATCCCCTACTACAGGACTTATGGAAGAGTGGCTTATGAAAACAGATAATAAATTTAAAAATAATACTTATTTTTATAAAAAATCTAAAAAATTTATATATTTTGGTGATTTATAGTAAGTTTAGGCTAAAATATCCTATTTATGCCGACTAATTAGCCATTTTAATTAAAAAAATGCGTCCTAGGGCATTCTACAAGGTCGCAGCCTCAAATTAGCCTTGAAAAATGAGTTCAGCGCTAAAATCTATAGGTAAACAGAAGTTTTTTAAGCAATGAGGATCTTTGACCAGTCTGCAATAAACTTATCAATGCCTTGGTCGGTTAAGTCGTGATGAATATCTAATTTTTTTGTAGTAATTGCATCCATAAATGCTTCAATTGAATTAATTTGCAGTAATTCATCAGATGGAATCCATTCAGGAATTGGAGTTAAGTTTGGAGTTTCTGTAGAAACAGCATTTTGCTGGTCGACTGTAAGTGCAAACCAATCAGCATATATTTTAGCTGGTGCGGTAATTAATTCGCTTTGTAAATCAATTCCTTTTTTAAAGTGTGCAAGGGTTCTGACAGATGCTTCAAGCATCCAGGTGGTATCTGGCGCAAAGTATTTCCTGACCATATTAATTGAATGTTCAACCATAGATAAACCATCTTGCCCAATGTCATCAAGTCGGCCAACAAATGGCGAAATAAAGCATGGCCAACTAGATTTAGGCTTACCATATTGAGCTGTCATAATCTTTTCATGCAAGGTTATGGCAAAGACTTGTTGTTGGCTAAAAACTAGCGTGTTATTTATGCAAATACCAAGCTTTCTCAGCTCTGTTCTAGCCTTGAATCCTTCTAAAGTAGTAGGCAATTTAACAACAACTCGGTCGCCCCAGGTAGCTACTTCTTGGCCTTGTTTTACCATTTCCTCAGCAATTGTCTGATGACTTGCATAAACTTCGCCAGATACAGCCCCAGGAACTATACCTAAAATTTCGGTAATAATTTGTTTTTGCAGTATAGAAAATGCATCATTGGGAGATACTTTTTGGCCTGCCAATTTTTTTGCAATTAAGCTTGGATTTGTTGTTGATCCCCAAAGTTCTGAATTATGTTGTTTTGCTAAAACCGCAATATCTTTATATTCTAGTGGGTCTCCGCTATCTAAAAGGAATTTTGTCTGCATGTACCTACTATACAATAGATTTATATAGTAGGTCAAGAAACCCGCGTCGCACAATAAAAGTTGACACGTCGCACATTGTTGTTGTTATACTTAACCTATGTACACAACGCTGCCTGCTCAAATTAATGAATTTTTAGATTATTTATCTATAGAAAAAAATTGCAGTAAGCTTACTATCCGCGATTACAGACACTACTTAGACACCTTTGATAGCTGGTACTCCTCTGCCCTGCCGGGGAAGACTATAGAAGATTTGGATTTGGCTACTGTTAGAAAATTTAGAGTTTTTTTAGCAAATAAAGTTGATGAAAAAGGGTTAACTCTGAAAAGAGTTACACAAAATTATTATGTAATAGCATTAAGAAGCTTTTTACGATTTTTAATAAAAAATGATGTAAAGACACTAGAACCTTCTAAGATTGATTTACCCAAAACTGAGTCTAGATCTCTTAAATTCTTAGAAAAAGATCATGTGGATCGTTTGGTGACGGTTGTTGATACTTCTAAAGAAGAAGGACTAAGAGACAGGGCAATGTTGGAATTATTATTTTCAACAGGACTTCGTGTTTCAGAATTATGCAGTTTAAACAGAGATAAAATTAATTTAGAACGGCGTGAATTCGGCGTTATTGGAAAAGGTGGAAAAGCGCGCATTGTCTTTATTTCAGATAGAGCTGCTAATTGGCTGCAATATTACATGGATGCAAGAAAAGATGTGTACAAACCATTATTTATTCGATATTCGGGAGGAGAAATTCCAGAAAATGATGGAGAAAAAATGAGACTCACTCCAAGAAGTGTTGAGCGAATGGTAAAAAAATATGTAAAAGCAGCACGATTGCCAGTTGATGCAACAGTACACACATTGCGACATAGTTTTGCTACAGATTTACTAACCAATGGTGCAGATCTGCGTTCTGTGCAAGAAATGTTGGGACATAAAAATATTGCGACAACACAAATTTATACTCACATTACGAATAAACAATTAAAAGACGTTCACAAAAACTTTCACAGTGGAAATAAGTAGATTAATTAATAAATCCCTGGTGTCTTATTGCTCTTCGTCTTCTTCTACTACCCCAACCTCTTACTAATTTTTCTAATTGTGGTTGTGATATTGGTTGTCCTTGACTATCAAAAGCAGAAGCTGAAATTTCTCTTCTAAATAAACCTCCGTATGTTGCAGTAACGTTTGGTGTTTGTGCTACTTGGTCAATTGCTCTCATAACTCTTTCGGTTTCTGGATCTAATGCAATATCATTTTGAGAAATTGAGTTAAGTGCAGATGTTACGGATTCTCTAATTTGTGATCCATTTGCATCTTGTGGAAGATTAACACCAATTGTTGCAGCCAGTGTAAGCCAAACAATATTACCCATAGTTTGCATATCTTGAGAAATTTCTTCTCTTGTTCTTCCTTCTGTTGGAATTTTAAATCGTGCTGCTCTTTGTTCTAATGATCTTGTATTTCCTTCATCACTTTCCCCAAAATATCTGTCAATTGCCGCAGGAATTGCCGCAATATCACTTTGAGTTCGATCTACAAAAAGTCTATATGCATCTACAAGAGACTGTGGGGTTTCTGTTGGTAATGGCTGTGCTTTTAGATCTAATGCTTCTGCAAGACTAAGAACTACGCCACTAATCATTAAATGTCGAGGTTCTATAACAATATCAGGAAGATAATCTCTAAAAAAGTGGCGTTCTATATATTCCCGCGGACTTAGACTTGCAACAGTTGCAGCATCTTCTACTCCTGCAATTTTTGCTACTGCTGTTCTTTCTGCCTCGTTCATTTCTGTGATTACTAAGGCATTATTTGCAGCAGCTTCGACAAGTGCTTCTCCTGCTGTAACATGCATCTGTACCAGTTCTAAATCTACCATTGCATCATCAACTCTGCTAAATTGTTCTAATATATTTGTGACATCTGCAAATAACGCTAAATTTTCTGGTCTAACAGCTATTTCTTCTGCTGCATCTTGTAAAAGCGTTTCTGGAGATCTGTCATATGCTTGGGCAACCTGCGCTAAAGCACCTTCTAATTTTTCTTGAGCATATGCTCTTTGGTCTTCCGTTAATGGATTGCCTTCCTCTATTGGAAGCTCTACTTTTAATATATCTGCTGCAGCAAGTGGGCTTTCTTGTCCCATAATTGCTTGTGCAGCATGAATTAAAAGCAGATTTAAATTTGTTGCCTGTTCATAATCACCTGGGAGTGAGCGATATTGTGATTGTTGAGATTCTATAATTCTCTCAGTTGCAACGGTGATGCCTAGTTCTGCGAAAACATCTGCAATAACTTCTGCTGTTCTAGCTGCATATGGTTGTGGGTCTAAATCTCCAAAAGCATTTAACAATCTTTCATCTCTTTGTAAGTTTGGTTGGTCTGGCAATGAATGTGCATCTACTGCTCGTGCAAATTGGTGTCTCCATGCTTCATGTAAAGCAGGGCTTTGTGGAACAACATCTTGTTGTGGTTGTACTCCGTTGAGTCTATCTGATAAAAGAGTATAAACTCCAACTACAATTTGTTGTTGATGTTCTAACAGCTGTGGTGCCACTGTAAAGAACAGACGTGCTTCTACTCTTGTTTGGAGTTGACGCATTTGTTCTGGTCTTTGGCTGTCGTATTGTGGACCTCGTTCTCTTCCTGGTCCTGTTGGTGCTGCCATATTGGGAGTTACTATATACCCACGCTTTTAATTTGTCAATATTAAAAATATCTTTGAGTAATACCAAAAGAACACACCATGTTATGTTTATTAAATAATTATTAAAAAATATCTTATAATTATAACCTCAGCTGTACGAGTAATTTAAATAAAAATAATAATTACTACAAGATTAATTTATAATTTGACAAGCTATAAAATTAATAGTAATATGCTTGGTTGTATGTCAGCACTACCAGCAAGTCGCGGCCCCGAAGGAGGATCACATTTTATTCAAGAGAGAGTAGGACAAGGAGAATATGAAAGAACAAGAAGCCGTGAGCCAGGAAGTCTACTTCGTCCATATTCAATTAATAGAGAATTAGCTCAAGTAGCTTTATCTATTCAGCATATTGCCTTAGGGTCAACAGAAGCAATAATTGCAATTCAAACTTCAGTTGAGACTGCTTTAGAAATAGAAAATGCTGCACGCGATACACTTATTGAGTCAGCACGCCCAATGCAACCTTCGCTACAAGAAAGAGTTGAATTTGCAGTTGAATATGTTGACATGCTTCATGATAAATTGCAGCTCACTGAAACACAACGTCAAGCAGCTTTGTCATTAACTCCGGCACAACAAGATGCGGTTGACGGAATTCTACAAATTATACAAGTTGAGCAACCTACTGCGGGATTTCTTAATACCAGAAATGTACCTTCAGCTCTAGTTGGTGTAATAAAAAGATTTTTAGATAATCCTCCGTCTGATGAAATGTTGGAAATAACTCAAGCAATGTTTGGCGAAGGATTAATCTTTTTAGCACATGGTTTGTCTGATCAAAGGATAAGAGAATTATTATTAACCCCAGATGGTCAGCCGACAACATATGCAAGAGAAGTTGCCTACCTTCGTAGTTCTCATGATTCATTTATTTTGGAATTTTCACCCGATGGAGCAAGTGTCTTTAAAAAAATGACAAAAAGCGGTCTTGACACTACTAATTGGGATAGACACTATCCAACTCATGATTGGATTCGTTTTACTCTTCCTTTACCGGAAGAAGGTGCTGAAACTCTTCCAGCAAATGTTAAACAACTAAGACGTTAATAGGTTTCGTAAGAAATTGTTACGGTTGAAGAAATAGTTGATTGGCCAGTTGGCAATTCAGTTGGAGCGCTATCTGTTTTTGCTGCTCCCATTCCTACAAGAAGAGGACGAGGCATGGGAATTTCATTAGGAGTTTCTTCTACATCTACAATCTTTCCGAGTTTCATTCCAGCTGCATTAGCCAAGCTTTGTGCTTTTTGTTTTGCGGCATCTACCGCTTTTTGTCTTGCTTGATCTTCTAATTTTTGCAGTGTTGTATTGTCTAGGGTAAATGTTAATCCTCCAACCAAATTTGCTCCATTTGCTGTTGCTACATCTATTGCTTTACTTGCTTTCTCAATGGGAGAAAGTTTTACTTCTATATTTTGTGTTACGCTATAGCCTGTTATGGTTTGAGATCCTGCGTTGTAGTTGTATTGTGGATTGACAGAGTAGTTTGTAGTTTTAATATCTTTTGCATCAATACCTAACGCTTTGATAGCGTTTAATATATTTGTAACTGCAGTGTTGGTTTGATTTTGTGCATCTGTCACGGATGCTGCAGTTTTAGTAACACCTAAAGAAATATCTGCTGTATTTGGGATTGCAGACACTTCACCTGTTCCTTGTGCTTGAAAAAGATTTTGTTTAGTTGTGTTAATGCTATTGACTGCAAATGGAATTGGTCCGATAAATTTTGTGTATAAAAATAAAAGAATAAAGAAAACTATTACGCCGCCTGCTGTGTCTACATGTACCTTGTTCATACTTTTATGCTAGTAGGTTTTTTTTGTTTCGTCAATGATGTGAAGATTATTTGGCTGCCTTTTTTGCTTCTAGGTATTTTTTGCCGTGTCCGACATTGGTATTTATTGGTTTATTTTCTTTGCACATTGGGCAATCAGCTTCGTCCCATGCTTCTGCTTTTAATTCTGCAAGGGCAGAAAATGGAACTCCCATTAACTGAGAATTTACATGTTCTGGATCGCGGTTTACCATAACACTAACAGCAACAACATTGCCGCCAACATTTTTTACACTGTTTACAACTTTAAGTACAGAACCACCGGTTGTTGTTAAATCTTCTATTACCAAAACATTTTTGCCAGTAACTAATTTGTCATATCCACGGGTAAAGACTTGGTTTTTTTCTGCATCTTTTTCTGTATAAACGCCTAATACCTCTTTATTCTTTAATTTTGTTAAGTGATATGCAGTCCAGGTTTCCAGTACAATGCCACCTAAAGATGGTGCAGCAACTACATCTATTTCTAAATCTTTATGTTTTTGTGCAAATAATTCACAGATTCTAGACGTATCAACTGTATGTGGGTAAACTGCATCTTTATTTATATAAACTTTGCCATGTTTGCCAGATGTGTAAACAAAGTGGTCATCGGTAATCACAGCACCTATTTTTTTAAGTATGTCTATAACTTCATTATTCATAACTTTTTTAAAATATCAGACATGTTTTTATTTGTCAATTAATTATGTCTGTATTTATTTATTTCTGTTTTTAGTTTTTCTGTTTCTTCTCGTGCTTTTTCTGCAAAATCGGTTCCATTACTTGCAAATATAATTCCTCTTGAAGAATTAATAATCATTCCTGCATTTTTACTATTTAATCCACTCTTTACTGTTTTTTCTACGTCTCCTCCTTGTGCGCCAATTCCCGGAACTAAAAATGTCATATCTTTGGTAATTTTTCTAATAGTTGCCAATTCTTCTGGATATGTTGCTCCAACAACCAACATACAGTTATTATTGGCATTCCAGGAATTTGCTACATGTTTTGCAACCCTTTCGTACAATGTTTCATCTGCAATTGGTAAATCTTGTAACTCCCCTGCTCCGGGATTGGAAGTTCGGCATAAAATAATTGCACCTTTATCTGTTCTATCTAAAAATGGTTTTATTGCTTCACTGCCTAAATATGGATGCAGCGTAATTGAATCTGCGCCTAAGTAATCATAGGCAAATCTAATATATCCATTATTTGTGTTGCCAATATCTCCTCGTTTTGCATCTAGAATAGTAATTATTTCTGGATAATTTTGATTTATATAATCAAATGTCATTTTTAATTCATCTATCCCCCGTGATCCTCGGGCTTCATAGAATGCAGAGTTTGGCTTGTAGGCACAAACTAAATCATGTGTTGCATCTACAATTGCCTTGTTAAATTCAAATTGTGGGTATTGTGCAGATTTTATACTCTCTGGCAATTTTGCATAATCACTATCTAAGCCTACACAAACTAAAGAATTACTTTTGGTAATGATTGCATCTACTTTGTCTTGAAAATTCATACTATTTTTGTTTTTTTATTTCTTGTGCTAAGAATGGATTCCACATGCTACCTGTTGCACTCATAACAGCGTCCGCACCTAATTTTCTGTATTCTTCATAATCTTGTACATTTGTTACGCCGCCCACTCCAATAATTGCAAAGTTTAAATCCATTTCTTCTCTTAGTTTTACTAATCGTTCTACCATATTTTCTCCTGCCCATTTAATTGGATAGCCGCAGGTTCCACTAACTAATCTATTATTGCCTGGAAGCGCTTGATTGCCAGTCTCATCATAAATTTTGGCTGGAATGGTATTAATTGCTGCTATACCATCCACTACTTTGCCAACAAGAGTTAAGAGTTTTTTGAGTTGTTCTTGTTCTTGAAAATAAGCAACTTTAATAACAACGGGAGTATTCCCAACTGCATTTTTAACAGCGTTTGCCACTTTTGCTGTTCTTTCTAAATCAAAGCAAAGTAAATGAGCGGTACCCTCGTTTGGGCAAGATAAATTAATTTCTAAAATTTTTGCGCCTGTTTCTTTAACCAATTTTGCTGCTGTTACAAAATCTTGCACATATGCATCTACATCGCCATTTGCATTTGTTGTGCCTTGAAAGCTGCCAATAACAACTTGTCCTTCTTTTGCATATGCAACTGCTTCTTTCATATCTTTTTGCCAGAAATCTGGATCAAAAGATGGGACACCAAAAGAATTGGTAATAGAAATAGGTTCTGTATACTCGTGATTTGCAACAACTCCTTTATCTGCTTGTTCTAATGTTAAATCACCCTTAACTTGTACAGATAAAACATTTGGCCATGGGTTACATGGGTATTTTTTTGTTCTGACGGTTTTATACACAGGCATATCAAATCCTTTATCTAAGGCTGCTTTTACATATTTTCCATTTAATAACGGGCCTGCTGGGATTCCAAAGGGTGTAAATACTTTTTGACCTAATACAATATATTTTGGGGTACCTGTTTGCTTAAATACTTTACCGTCTGCAAATGCTCCAAATGGTCCTTGTGAAAAATTGTCTTCGTAGGTTTTCTCAGGATCAAAGTATGGCGTATGAAGCATAATTTATACTATTATACACATTATAATTTATTTGTAAATGAAAGGGCAAGTTGCTCATAAAAAAGAGTATATGCTTCTTCTAAATTAGAAATAATAAATTCTGGCATTTCATTGTTAATTGGTTTTTGATTTGCGAATGGTCCTTGTTTTACCCAAACAGTCGTTGCATGAAGTTGTTTTCCGATGTGGATTTCTGAATCTAGCCTATCGCCTACAAACCATGTTTCTTTTGGATCTGGCGTAATAAATTCTTTAAATGATTCAATTGTTTTTGGTGTAGCTAAAAAGATTATTTTTGTAAAAAACTCAGTTATACCTAAGCCTTGTGCCTCCCCCATCATTTCAGAAGATCCTTTGCTTATTAACATAAGTGAAATTTCTTCTTTTTTTAGCAAATTGAGAAGTTCTATAGCTCCTGGAAGTAATTGTTTACTTTCTGGGTCGTAAAGAGTATTTTTCCAGTCAAATATGACTGAACGAATCATTTTATATAATATTTTTTATAATTTGACCAAATCCTGGTTCTACTAAAAATTGATTATTTTCAAATACCTTTGTTCCTCTAATATACACCTGTTTTACTTTTCCTGTCAGTGTTATACCATTCCATGGAGAAGATTTAGCTTTGGTGAAAAGCTGAGCAGCATCTACTGTCCATACTTCATTCTCGTCTACTTCTATATAGGTTTGTTTATCTTCTGTAATATTGAATATTTTGGCAGGTCCGTCATGGCATAGTCTTGTTATATCTTGAATAGTTAGCTTATTTTCTTTTACTGCTGTTAATAATAGAGCAAGTGTTGTTTCAAGACCGGGTACCCCAAATGGTGGTTTATCATTTTGTTTTTCTTCTAAGCTATGAGGTGCATGGTCTGATTCTATAATGTCTATGTCTTGTAAATGATTCCACAAAAAATCAACATCAGCCTGAGGCTTAAGTGTTGGTTTCATCATAGCAATGCTACCTAATCTTTGTGTTGCTTCTTCAGTTAAAAACAAATGATGTGGTGTTACGCCGCAAGTAACTTTATATCCGTTTTGCTTGGCTTGTATGACTGTTTCTAATTCTTTTTGCGAGCTTATGTGGCAAATATGAATATTCTGCATTGTTTGGTGACCAATCTCTATTACTTCTGCAATTACATCTGCTTCTGCATGAACAAGTATGGGAAGTCCAACTGGCCATCTTTCACAGATTTTTCTAAAAGCTGTTGTATCTACAATAAAGCCTCCGGTTGTTTGATTGAGATAAATTTTTATGCCTGTTACTCCGTTTTGCACTTTTGTAAACTCTTCAAAATTTTGACCTAAAGACCCAAAATGAAACCCTACATCGCAAAGAATTGCTTTTTTTGCTGTTTCTTGTTTTTGTTTTAATAGTTCTAAAGTAGTTATTGGTACAGCGTTATTTGGCATATCTAAAATTGTAGTAAACCCACCAGCAATTGCTGCTTTTGTGCCAGAGATAAAATCTTCTTTATATTCTTGTCCCGGGGTTCTTAAGTGTACATGCGGATCAATAAGTCCTGGAAGTTTTAGCATAATTTACCCTTTTTTTACTTGCCAAAATTCTTCGCCAAGAGTATCCCATGGGAGGCGGTGTTCATCGGGATTTTCTAAATTAAATTGTTGATTTACAAAATAAATGATTGAAGCATTTTTTTGGCTTATATTGGCTGCACCATGAGCCACGCCTTTTGGAATAAAAACTAAATGTGCTTTTCCTCCACCAAGGGCTAGTCTCATGCTAACATGTTTGGTTGGAGAATCTTTTCGTACATCTAATAATCCAATAAGCATTTTATCACTTGGTGGAACATGCCAAATATCATCTTGTGCAAAGTGCAAATGCCATGCTTTAATACTTCCCGGCAGCATTTTAGAACGGCTAACCTGGCGTACAAAAAAGCCAGGAAATACTTCTGATTCACCATTTTCTGTAAAGCGCATGAGTTCTGAAAAATCACCGTCTTCGCCTACCATATTTCGAAGTTCTACTATTTTTACTCCTTCAATGATGGGTTTTTTTGAATAGTCTTCCAGGAAGATTTTTTTCTGATATTTACCGTCTATATCTTTTGCAGAAAGTATGGGATTCATGCTAATTTTAGTATACCAGACATGCTTTAAATTGCAAGCTTTAAGGCTAGGAAAGGCCATTTTTTATTATTTGCGCACTTTTGCAAAGACCAGCAAGGTTACTGTTTATCTCCATAGTTATAAGCCCGTTATATTTTTCTTTTTTTAAAAGACTAAAGAATTTTTGCAAGGGCAACTCCCCTTCTGTTAGCGGCAAATGGGTCTTACTTTGTAACATAAGTTTTTTATTTTTCCAGTGATTTTTGTAGTTACTTAAATGAATATTTACAATTTTGTCTTTGTTTTCTTTATAAAACTCACAAACATCTTCCCCAACTTGTGCAAGGTGCGTTGTATCTAGGGTAATATGCAGATTATTTTTAGCAATAACTGTACTAAACGGTTTTGCCTTCCAGCAGAATTTTTTTCGTATATTAAATGGAGTTTTTGGCATATTTTCTATCCCAAAAGTAATAGCATATTTTTTTTGTAATTGATGCAGTTTTTTTACTACATTTTCTTTGAACAGTTTTGTGTTTAGTGCTCCTGAATGTAGAACAACAACCTTTGCCCCAAAAGTATGTGCTATTTTACACAAGCGTTCTATTTCTGAAAATGCAATAGATGAGAAGCTTGTTAAAGATTGATGAATGCTAAAAACAGGCATTTTGCATTCTTCCAAAATTTGCTTTGCTGCAGTAACTTCTGTGTCTGTTGTAAGGATAGGAATTAAAAGTTCTACACCAGTTACTCCTGATTTTCTAAGTTGGGCAAATGTTGTTTCAGGAGTTTGGCTTTGGTACATGTGTTTTCTTTCAACAGGCAAAACAATATCAATAACTTTTTCAAGTTTTGTTTGTTTGCTTTTGACTAAATCAGAAACAGTTACCCATGCTGATATTTTCATTTGTTTATTCCTTTAAGCATTACTTGTGCTTGTTCATAATTTACTACCCAACCTGTTTGTAAAAGACTTTTGTAAACGCTTGTTTGGAAGATTTTACCATATTTATCATACAATTCAGGGTAGCCTCCGTATTTTTGAATATTTTGAGTATATGCTTGTAGTCCTTTTTGCGCTTGAGATAGATATTGTGGGTTATCTTTACTTAATAGCAATAATGCTTTTATATACTCTATTCCCCAATGACTCCATATACTTTTTCCCATATACGATGTGGCAAAATATTTATTAAAGAAATAAAGCTTGTCTAATTGATCAGTAGTTGCATAAAAAAGAGGAAATGGTTTGTCTAAATTGTGAGTTTGAACATATGAAATTTCTTTTTCCAGCATTTCTTTTTCTTGAGGATTTGTAAGGTCTAAAAATTGAGTGGAAATTACAATAAATGCATCGCCAGAATATAAATGATTGGTAACAGATTCTGGTGAAAGATCATCTAAAAATATGCCAGCACTTTTATCCCAGAACGCAGAAATAATTTTTTGTTTCCATTTGTCAAAGTCACAAGAGTTATTGGTTTGTAAAACTGTAGGACAAGTAATTGAAAGGCCAAGACTTGTTGCTAGTTTTGCAGTACTCCATGCAATGACGTTGTCATAAAAACTGCTTTGTCGTTTAATTTGATCTCGTGCACTAGAAAGTAAAATTTCTTTTTTAATGAGTCCTGTTTTTGGATCAGTAATTTCTGTAAGATATTGATTTACCGCAGACGTAAGACTTTTGTTATAGGTAGAAATTAGTTTTTTGCCAGCATCAACAGTCTGTAATGTATACTGCGCTTCTCCTCCTGGAAAAATATTGGTAATAAAATTTGGTTCTGTTAAGCTATGCAAAGTCCATAACAGTGCAAACAGAGAATCTGAGGGCTGTTGATAAATATTTATACCTACATAGCCATGAGGAGTAATTGGTGTAAAGGTTGTATACTCTTTTCCTGCTTGTTTTAAAAGTTCCAAATCAAGAGCAACTGTTTGCAGTCCTACTCTTTCTCTATTTATCCAATCTGTTTGAGATGATCCAATTCTTGGATCTAAAAGCGCTGAGTAAAAAATACCAAAATTTCTTACATATAATTCTCCAAAATGACTGGCAGAAATAATATAAGGTTTTGACGGATCAAAACGAAGGGCATGAATTTGATTAATGATTGCAGATGTATTTCCTGATAAAGATTTTTCTTGGAAAAATCTTCCGGGAAGAATTCTTCCAAATTCCTGCAACTGATCTATACTCATTGCTAACCAATTGGGTAATTTATACAGAGTAACAGGATATTTTTGTGTAATTTTAATATGTTGATTTGTATCAAGAGATGTTACAAAAGGAGAAGACACAAAAGAAAATTTTCCATATGGATTTGATGCGTCAGCATACCAAATAATTCCAACAAAAAGAAGGGAAATAAGGGCAAAAGTGGCAATTATTTTTCTCATTTTTTTTCATTATAGCAATAAATCGAGGCTGGCAGAAGGATATTACTTTGCAGAAGTATACTCATCCCAAGATTTAATTGCTAAACTTTCTATACCTTTTTCAACCAGTGCATGTAAAAACAACTTACTAATGGAAAGTTTGGTAAAAATAAGAATATTATTGTCTACTGCAACTCTTCGAATAGCATTTGCATCTTCTAAATCTTTTTTCATTTCCTTTTGTACAACGTTAATAACTAAATCTACTTGTTTTTTCTTAAATGAATCAATAATACTTGGACTTTCATGCTCATAAATTTTATGCAAAAGTGTTACTTTTAAACCTTTAGATCTTAATAATTCTGCTGTTTTTTCTGTTGCAAATATTGGAATATTTAATTTTTCCAAAAGTTTTGCACTGTCTATAAAATCTTTTTTCTTTTCATCTCCGCCAAGACTTACAAAAACTCCTTTTTGAGGAATTTTTCCACCAGTTGCTAAAATGCCTTTTAGATATGCTTCTTCAAGTGTTTCTCCAAAGCACGCTACTTCTCCAGTTGATGCCATTTCGACCCCCAATGTTGGATGTGCACCTGTAAGACGCGCAAAAGAGAATTGTGCAACTTTAACTGCCACAAATTGAGGCTTTGGAATAGCAACGCTAGGGATATTTTTCTTAAACAATGCATCTACAAACAGTTTAATCATGTTAACACCTGTTACTTTGGTAATAAACGGAAATGTTCTAGATGCTCGAAGATTAATTTCTATAATATAGACTTCATTATCTTTTGCTAAGAATTGAATATTAAATGGACCAGTTATATTGAGTGCTTTTGAAAGTTTTGTTGCAGCTTCAATCATCTTATCTTTTGTTTCATCATTTACTCTTTGGGTTGGAAGTACAATAGTTGCATCTCCAGAATGAACTCCTGCGTTTTCTACATGTTCTGAAATAACAAATGCTTTAATGTCTCCGTCTTGTGCTACTGCATCTAATTCAATTTCTTTTGCATTGTTAAAAAACTTAGAAACAGTAACAGGATACTCAGAAGAAAGTTTGGTTGCTTCTGTAATGTATTGCTCCAAATCCTTTTTATTAAAGCAAAGATTCATTGCACTTCCCGACAGTACATAAGAAGGTCGAATTAAGACAGGATATCCAACTTTTTCTGCAAATTCTTCTGCATCTTCCATTGTTGAAAATGCTTTCCATGCAGGTTGTTTTATGTCTAAAGTATCTAACAGGGCTGAAAATTTACTTCTATCCTCTGCTCTATCTATGTCATGTGGACTTGTGCCTAAAATATTTGCTCCGTATTTAAACAAAGATTGTGCTCTATTGTTTGGAGTTTGTCCTCCAACTGAGACAATAATTCCTAACGGATTTTCAAATTCGTAAATATCTGCAATTCTTTCAAAGGTTAATTCTTCAAAATATAATCTGTCAGAAATATCATAATCTGTAGATACGGTTTCTGGGTTGCAGTTAATAACAATTGATTTTTTGCCATGCTCTTTAAGTCCAAAAACAGTATTAACACTGCACCAATCAAATTCTACAGAAGAGCCTATTCTGTATGGTCCAGAACCTAATACAATAACGCCGCTTTTTCCTGTGTTAGTAACATCATTATGGTTTGCATTGTAGGTCATGTATAAATAGTTGGTTTTTGCAGGGAATTCCGCAGCTAATGTATCTATTTGTAAAACAGAAGGCAAAACTTCATATTTTTTTCTTATTTCTCTTACTTCAAGGCCTGTTTTCCCAATTAATTCTCCAAT
>DASVYQ010000029.1:0-1570 GCA_036392095.1 Patescibacteria group bacterium | reverse complement strand
ATCCGCTGTTGCTTTAAGACTGCTTACCGCATTTGCAACAGCAAAACCAACATTTGCTTCCTTAATGGCAGGTAAATCATTTACCCCATCTCCATTCGTTGCAACTGTAAAATATTTTTTAGCTATTTTGACCAATTGTAATTTATCTTCAGGTAAAATTTCTGCAAAAGCTTTCGCTTTATGATACAGGTCGGCATTAATATTTCCCCATCCTATTTTTTCTAATGTTTTTTTATCAATTACTTCTTCTCCAGGAATTTCTAAAATTCGTGCGATTTCTGTTGTAATAGCTTTATTATCACCCGTTACCATAACGACATCTATTGCATTCTCTTTTAAGAAAACAATTATATCTTTTGCATCTGGTCTAACTTCATCTGACAATGCTAATAGTCCAACAATTTGCATGTCTTTTTCTTGCTTGTCTGAAGAAGTTGCAATAGCCAACGCTCTATACCCTTTTTTAGCTAAATCCGAAACAGTCTTTTGAAAACTATTTTTTGTTTTTTTGTCCATTTGACATAGTTTTTCTATAATTTGAGGAGCTCCTAGAGATATAGAAAACGTATTATTTCCCTTTTTAACAACAATATTACTTCTTTTTAATATAGAATCGGCCGGAGTATAATCAACAATGTCATAATCTAAATGCTTAATATTATCTTCTTGAGCTTTTTGAATAATTGATTGACTTATTAAATTATGATCATCTTTAAAAGATGCAAGAAAAGCAAATAATAGTGCATCATTTTTTTTATATTTTCCAAATGAAAAAATATTTTGAATAATAATTTTATTTTGAGTTAACGTTCCTGTTTTATCTGTTAGTAATAAATTAACATTTGCTAAATCTTCCAATGCAGAAAGACGCCGTACAATAACCTGTTTTTTAGATAATTCTACAACTCCAAGAGCAATAATTAATGTCATAACAGTTGGTAAACTAATTGGAATTCCGGCAATAAGAAGACTTAAGTCAAGTGTTAATAAATCTGGAATAGGATACTTTTCAAAAATAAAAACAAGGCTTAAAATAATTACTCCTGTAATACTCATAACAGAGAGAAATTTTGAAATTCTAATAATATCTTGCTCTAGTATACTTTTTGTTTTTATTCCTTCTACAGATATAATTGTTTTTCCAAATGAGGTATTTTGTCCGGTTGCAGTTACTTCTATTGTTGCTAAGCCTGTTGCTAAAAATGATCCTGAAAACACATGATCATTATTTTTTTTATCTTTTGGTAATGATTCTCCTGTTACTGCTGCTTCGTTTGCAGAGGCATTTTTACAATCAATAACTTTCCCGTCTGCAGGTATAACATCTCCTGCTGCCAACTGAATAATATCTCCAACTGTAATTAATTTTGCATTTATCCATTCCCATCTTTCTCCCCGTAACACTTTAACTGTGTTAGTTAATTTCTCATTTAATTTTTTAATTGCAGTATCAGCTTTATTTTCTTGCCAAACAGAGATACCAATATTTAACAAAAGTAAGAGAAGAATAAAATATACATCAAAAATTCTATTACTTATGTAAGAAAGAATTGCTGCTGCAAACAACATG
>DASVYQ010000028.1:0-2043 GCA_036392095.1 Patescibacteria group bacterium | reverse complement strand
ATTAGTATCAAAGAAAATGAGATGAAGACTTTTTATCTTCACCTTATTTTTCATTTTTCAATTTTTCTTTATTATTTTCTCTGTTCTTAATCCCTGGATCTTATTCCCTCTTAATTACTGAATTCTATTCTTAAATTCTGGACTCCAGTATTGAATCCTATCGTTCCTGAAATTGTTTTCTTAAATTCATTCAAAATTCATTCAGAATTCATCCGGAACTTGTCAGAAAATTACTTTAAAAAACATCGAAGAGTAGGGACCTCAGAAGTGAGGACACTGGAATGAAGTCTTCAGAATGTTGAGAAACAAATATTAAGAATTCTGAAAACGAAGCACTCAGGATGCTGGGGAATGAAATGCTCAGGACGCTCAGGGATTAAATCTGAAGCAGGCAATTTTGGGTCGTGTCCCCAAATTATTGAACAGGAACTCTAAATGTTAATAGTTCCTTTAAACTCCATATGTGATCAGTTATTCCTTCTGCCATTGCTGGAGTTCTTTTGAACCATTTTCTATTTTCGGAGTCTATTTTTAATCTTAGAGACTTATGAGGTTTTATAAAGTTGTACCATGCCTGGAATAAATCAAATGCCTTCTGATGCATTTTCATGGTTTTACTGAAATTCATCCCTTTTCTTATAAATCTTAGACCCCTCAAAAAATGATATATAATTCAAGGACTATTAAGCCTTATTTGCCCAATTGAATATAGCGCCAATCCTTCCCCAGTTAAAGTACAATCATTAAACAATCTATTTGTTATTTTAAGGGTTTAGGTGCTTCAATTAATTGATTAAAGATCAATTTTTCTTCGCTTTTTACATTAAATTTCGTATGACGAAAAAGATATCAGACGCCTTAGTTATAAATAAAAATAAATTGTAAATAAATAAAGGTTTATTCTCGACCTTTTATCTGTTTTAAAGATTATTACAGATTATTTTACTAAAAAACTGGTTTTTAGAATGTACTTTTACTGGGGAGATTCTAAATACATATCTATTACTCAAAATAAACATCCTATATCCTTAGTTTTAGCACTAATTTGGAAGGACCCTAAAATCTTGAAAGAGATGTTCTAATTGTGAGATTTATCCTTTCTACATATGAAGTACCAATATAACCATCCGAATCAGCTCCAAGAATCTCAAATATCTCTTCAGGATCTCCAAAGACGATACGTTGAATTGTTTCAACAACGTAATTTTTTACCTTTTTCTTCAATACCTTGACATATTTTAAATCATCAAGTGGAACTAGTTTTGGTAGTGGTTTTCTTCCAATACCTTTGTATTGTGGAAACTCGGTTTTACCATAAACACTAATAAGCCCTTCTTCAAAGGCATCCCAATCATCTGAGGTAAATACAGGGATAGGAGAAGATGCGCTTCGTATCTTCTCAATTTGGCTAAATAACTCTATAGCATCCTCTGTACTACGTTTTCCTTCATGATGGCAAAGAAACAGTCTTGTGTCACTTTTTATTGCTGTAAGTGAGTAGACGTCACCATACTCTTCAGAATCCTCGTCAGTTACATTTTTTTGCTTTTTTTATGTATGACCAGATCTCATCAACCTCTACTCTCTTAAGATTAAGATTATTGATGAAATAAGCTGTAACTTCTTTTGAATGAGTCCCTGCAATCTCAAGCCATCTACAAATTGTGTCTTTACTATGTCCAGTAGCTCTTGCAACTCCACGAATACTTCCTTTTTCAGGAAGCATTGCTAATGTCCTTAGAACTTCTTCATCAGGAGTGTTAAGTTCAAAAAATATTGTTCCTCTGGTCTCGCTAAAACAACGTTTACAGGTTTTACATTTAAGTAAAACGTGATTGTTTTTGCCATATCTTTCTTTAAGGACTATATTCCCTTGATTTCTAATTCCATAATCAGTGCAGTCTTTGTTCCAGCAAAAAAATTGTGAAAAATCGATTTCAGAAGTGATTAAGATGCCCCCAAATAATATAAATTCAAAAATATATAAAGTTAAGTCAATGATTTGAGGACACGACCTAATTTTGGTTACCACTTTAATAATTA
>DASVYQ010000027.1:0-6725 GCA_036392095.1 Patescibacteria group bacterium | reverse complement strand
AACTTGTGTTTTTCTGTACGTTCCGGCTGTTTCTGCAGGTAATATTTTTTCAACAGTAAATTTATGCAGTTGTAAAATTAAATCCTCAGTTATTTCTTTTTTCTCTACTCCCCATTCATCTATAAACTCCATAACCTTTCTGTAATTAATTACTTCCTGAATATCTCTCTCACGCGCAATAACCTGTTGTCCCATTACAACTTTTTCTGCTTGAGAAAGTGACAATTCATTTCCTTCAATATGTGTTCCAAAATGGACAGATCGAATAAGAGCATCTTTTTGAAATTTTTTCTCATAAAAGGGCAATAACGGTGCATGTTGAATAACTTCCTTTGCAGCTTCAATTAAACCAATATTCTTAAGTATTGCATTGTTGATTATATACTTAGGAGTAAACATAGGTGTTATAATTATAGCATGGCAAGAAAATCAAAACCGCAAACGAAAAAACAAAAAAGACTAACGATAGAAGTTCTTCGTCAAATGCTAACCCTTGCGACAAGCGGTTTTGGATTGGTTATGGCCTTGGCTTGGAACAGTTTAATTCAGGAAATTGTAAACGATTATATTAAAAAATACTTTGCCTCAAATAGTAGTTTAATTTCTCTATTTCTCTACGCACTGGTTGTTACGATTCTCGCGGTAATTGTTACTTTTCAATTATCTAAAATCTTAGATCATTTGGAAAATTAAAGAAGATATTTTTTCATGATAACGGGAATCTCATTGGCTAACTCTGAAGAATTAAAGTAATATCCTACTTTTTCAAACAATGCATCTCCTGCTTTTTTGTTAAAGAAACTTGCTGCTTGAGCTGCAACAAATGAATCATTTTTACAATAAAGAGCAGCAGTTAAACCAGCCAGCACATCACCAGTGCCACCCTTTGTCATACCTGCATTGCCTCCTTTAACCACAACACACTCTGTTGCATTACAGACTATATCTGCATGACTTTTTAAAATAATAGTTGTTTTGTACAATGTTGCCATATTTAACACATTTTCTTCTGTCGCTTTTACATTAAATGTCCGTTCAAATTCTTTTTCATGTGGGGTTAGAATGGCATTTCCTTTAAGGGGCAATAACCATTTGGGATTAAGCATTTGCAAAGAGCCTGCATCTATAACCCATTTTTTGTGCGGATATTTTCCAAGAAGATATTCTGTTAACAAAAAAGTTTGTGCTCCTTCATCTTTAATGCTGCTAAGGGTTTTTAGCGATTTTAAGGCAAGTTTTGATTCAGAAATTGGAGCATCAGTTCTTACCATCCCCGGACCAATTAAAATACAATCTGCTTCTTCTATATAGTTTTCTACATCTTCTCGTGGCACAACAATACCGTTCCTAAATTCTTGCTTTGCTTCATGAACCAGTTTGTTGTTTTCCGGCACAGATGCGTAAAAAACCATATCAACAATTTTTGATGCAATTTGCAGAGCCCATAAAGATGCAGCATGAAATAAACTTGATCCTCCGATAATTAATAACTTTCCATTTTGTCCTTTATGTGAAGCTGATTCGGGTAAATAAACTTGCTTTAAAATGCTTTCATTAAATTCTTTCATAACTCTATGATAGCAAAGTCTTTCATTTTATGGGAATCAATAAATTCTTTATGCGTTGTTGTAAGAATAGTTTGATTTTCTTGTGTTTTGTCTAAAACAAGCTGAATGTGATTGTTATCTAGCTCAGAAAAAATATCATCCAAAACTAAAAGCGGTTTAAGAGAAAGTTTTTGCTCTACAAACAAAATATGCAGTAATTTAAGTTGCAAAATTACAAGCCGCTGTTGTCCTCTACTTCCAAAATGCTGCACGTTTTGTTCTCCTCCTTTGGTTTTCATGGTGACATAAAAATCATCTCGCTGCGGACCAACTAATGTTACTGCCGCACTTACTTCTTGATCTTTATATTGCAATAATCGTTCTTCGGAGATTGTGCTTTTATCATATACAACAACACAGTCAAATACATCTTTTTTGGATGCGTTAATAAATTCAATAAATTCGTTGCGTTTTTTGGTAATTTTTTGCCCGTTAGTAATTAACAACTCATCCCAATATTCAAATTGTGCAAGATTTCGCTTTCCTGTTTCTCGTGTTACGTACAAAAGCGCATTTCTCTGCCGCAACGCTTTATCATAAATAGTTTTTGCCATTCGATATTCTCCATCTATAGATTCCAAAACGGAATTTAAAAATTCCCTTCGCATTGAGGGACCATCTACAATAATGTCTAATTCCTCAGGTCTAAAAAGTACAGCTGGCAAATTGCCAACAAAATGATGACGCGTTCTGGCAATATCATTTACCAAATATTTTTTAACAAAACGACCTCCTGCTGCTTCCTGTTGGGCTAGTACAATTTCTAATTTTGTTTTTTCTGCATTTACCTCAACCAAACCTTGTACTCTTCCCACTTCTTGACCAAATTGGATCATTTGGAAATCTTTGTCAGCCCGAAAACTTTTTCCGTTTGATAAAAACAAAACAGACTCTACTAAATTTGTTTTTCCTGCTGTGTTTTTTCCAACAATAACAGTGAGCTCCGGGTGGAATTCAAATTTTTTTTGGGTGTAGCTTCGAAAATGCTGCAAAACAAGGGCTTTAAACATGTTTGTATTCTAGCAGAAAGAATTGATTACTCAATGGTGGTACCAGTAAATTCTTTACCTTCAAAATAATTTTCTAAATTTTTAAAATTATCTCCATTCATAACGATTACTTTTACTCCCAAATCTTCTGCTTTTTTTGCTGCAATTGGATCAAATGGAGCATTCATACCAGGAACCCATTCGTTCCCTACCATCATTCTAAATTCTTGCCAAGAAAGTTTATCTAATGGTTTTGCATCAGGAAATTTTTTAGGATCTTTGTCATATACTTGATTAATATTGCTTAAGTTAATAACTCTCTCTACATCGTAATCTTCACACAAAAGTACTGCATCATAGTCTGTTGACCAACCAGGTTTCCATGCAGCTGCAATAATAACTGGCTCAGTTACCTTTCTAATAATCTCATAGTGCTTAATTATGTATGGGTGTGCAATGTCTCTAAAAATAGTGCGAACTAAGTGGGCATTAAGACGGCTTGAGTGGATTCCCAACCAGTCCAAATCTTCACGGGAAAGCTCATGGCCAACCACATTTCTACCTGCTTCAATATAATGCCTGGCTGTTTGTCCCCCTCCTACGACCAAAAAAAACTGGCGGTTTGGATTCTTCGCCAGTTGTGCTCTTACAAAGCTATTAAGCTTAGTAAGAAAATTTGTATCAATACCACCATTAGGAACAATCAAAGACCCGCCTACTGAGAGAATAATTCTATCTTTAAAATTTGTTCCCATAGTATTATTGTTCCTATTGTAGCAGAAAACCTAAAAACCTACAAGAAAATGTTATTTTTGGCAATTTGAGCAAAAAAATGTGCCGCGACCTGCAAGCATTGTTTTTTTAATTATTCCTCCACATGTTGGGCATTTTTTCTTTTCTTTTCCATACACAAGCGTATGATTTTGGTAATTTCCTTCTTCCCCAAGTGCATTTACATAGGTTAATTCGCTTGATCCTCCATTTTCTAGCCCTTTTGTTAATACTTTTTCTATTGCACTAAAAAGTGCACTAACTTCTTGTGAAGTTAACGAATTTGCAGGTCTTGTAGGAAGGATTTTTGCCAGAAAAAGTGCATCATTTGCATAAATATTCCCAATACCACTCATTTTTTTCTGATCCATTAAAAGCGGTTTTATTGGACCTTTGGTTTTTGCTAAAATCTGTGTAAATTTTTCCAATGTTAACTCTTTAAAAAATTCCGGCCCTAACTCTTTAAAAAACGGCAAGTCTTTAAGTTTATCTTTTTGAGTTACCTTAAGCCAACCAAATTGTCGAAGATCGTTATAAAAAAGTGTGGCATTATGGTTTAAATGAAAAATGACATGTGTCCATTTATTTGGTAATGCACCAACCCTTGTTTTTGATACATCTAAATGTGTTGGCTGATCTTCTCCTCTATAGACTAGCTGCCCGGTTAATTTAATGTGAATTGCTAAACAATAATTATTTGCAAATTCTATAACCAATCCCTTACCAAACCTGTCTACTTTTGTTATTTTTTGGTTTTCTATATTGTGTTTATCACCACTAAATTGCTTTATAAGCTTTATTTCGACAGATTCAATTTTTTTACCAACCAAATATTTTTCTAATCCGCGTCTTATTGTTTCTACTTCTGGAAGTTCTGGCATAGTTACAAAGATTCTACAACCTTTTTTATATTTTTTTCAAAATTTTGTTTACTAAATTTCTGTGCATTTATAAAACAATCCTTACTACTTATTTTTATTCTTTCAAATTCTTTTATAGCACTAATTATTGCCTCTTCTGATAATTCGTTAAACAAAATACCTGTTTTTCTATCTTGTACTGTTTCTTTTACTCCGCCTGAATTATATGCAATAACCGGTGTTCCAAAGGCTTGTGCTTCAACAGGTACAATACCAAAATCTTCATCTTCTGCAGCAAATAAAAATGCTTTTGCATGTTTCATTAATGTTATTTTTTCTGCGTCTGTTACCTCACCTAAAAATTCTATTGTTGGCCCTGCAATTTTTTGTAATTGTTCTCCATACCCTGCAAACGATTTCCCAAAAACTTTTAATGAGACACCAAGTGTTGTGCATGCTTTTATAAGTAAATCTACATGCTTTGGTCTTGCTAATCTTCCTCCTGCTAAAAAGTAATTTTCTTTTTTAATTGTTTCTAATTTAGATGGAACAGCAACCGGTGGATAAACAACTATTGCATCTTTTCTATAGAACTTTTTAATTCTTTGAGCAATATTTTGAGAATTGGCAATAAATACATCTACATGTTTTGATGAGACAAAATCAACCATTCGCAAAATATGAGACATTATGGCAACCAACGCTTTCACAACAGGATTATTGCTCTGTTCTCTGGCTGTGGCATACCCATATAAATATCTAGGAGGTGTGTGGCAATAGCAAATCTGTTTTGCTCCATTTTTATTAATTATATTTGGCTGATATGCTCCGGTTGCACTTACGATAATTAAGTCGTACCCTGAAAAATCAAAGTTTTGGAAAATCCATGGTGCAATGAGTCTGAATATGCTAATAAACTTAAAACTCAATGGAATACTTTGTAAAAAAGACGGACGAATATCCCAATTTGCAAATCTTTCTTTATGTGGACCTAAAAACTCTGGCGCATATAAAAGTGTAAAAACAGGTGCATCCGGATACATTTGGTGTAATGCTTCCAAAACGCGTTCTGCCCCACCATATTCTTTTATATAATCATGTAC
This sequence comes from Patescibacteria group bacterium, assembly GCA_036392095.1. Classification (GTDB taxonomy): domain Bacteria; phylum Patescibacteriota; class Microgenomatia; order Levybacterales; family UBA12049; genus PPGL01. The sequence continues at coordinate 1,395 of DASVYQ010000027.1, read as the reverse complement.
AAGGGCAATTTTAGGATTAGTCATGTGTTAAGTATACAAAGTCGGGAATTGGAAAACAAATTAACTAGGTCTTCTAAGAGGTAGACCTGAGGGAATAACTTGAGGTGCATCCAAGCGATTTCTTCTACTGCCTTCTGCCCTATGTGGATCACCAAAAAAAGGTCCTGTCATTTCTAATGTTCCATTAATATCTCGTAAAGCATTAAAAAGACCTTGAACAACAGGAAATGCTTCAATCATTGCAGGAGTTGCAGTACCAGCGTCCATTTGATCTAATATTCCATCTCTAAGATTATGAACAGCCTCTGTAAATATACGGGCTCGCATTTCAATAGGATATTCTGTTGCAGATTCAGGTATTGCTTCAAGAGATATTGCTGTAGCTCTAACATCTCCTATAGCTGCTGCTTCCATTGCTGCACTAAAAGCAGTGTGAGGATTTGGCTCATGTCCATTCCGCATGATTCGCTGCAATAAGCGTTGTTGCAAAGCAAGAGTTATATCATCTTGAGGAATCTGTGCTTTAATTTCTTGCCTTATGGCTGTTCTTTGTGCTGATTCAGATAATTGTGCCATAAAATACTCCTTAAAACAAAAAATCTCCCATCCGCTTTTGCGAATAGGAGACGTCGTTGTCTCTAAGTAGGCTTATATTACCACATTGTTTATTAAAATGCAAATCAATAATTTTTTAATAATTACTTGAGTATTCCCTTTGAATCTACCAAAAATGCGTCATACTGTTGCATGAATTCTTTAAGATTATTAGAAATTTGATTAAACTTATAATCATCAATTTGATTAAGTGGCATTATGTTAGAGCTGGTACTGGTTAAAAATGCTGCGTCATATTCTGCCAACGAACTTAACGGAATTAATTCCTCTTTTATGCTGTATCCATTTTTTTGTGCAACTGTTAAAACTACTTGTCTTGTTACTCCTTCTAAAACAACTTCTTTTGGTGCAGTAACTAATGTTTTATCTTTTAGTGCAAAAAAATTCGTTCTTGTTCCTTCTAAAATATTGTTATTTTTATCTAATAATAAAGCATCATAGCATCCATTTTTTTGTGCTTTGGTAAATGATAAATAACTTTGCAGCATATTTAGAGACTTAGCATTGGGTAAAAAGCGTTCATACACAGTTGTCTGTGCTTTTGCTCCCTGGGAATATAATTTTCTATCAGGATACAAAGGATTTAGTAAAATAATAAAAAGCTCTGCGTCTTGAGAAGTTTTTCCTCCAAGCAACACAATTTTTATATTGCAGCTTTCTATACTATTTTTTTCTATTAATTCTTCTATCCACTCCTCTACTAATTCTTTTGTAAATGGATGTTCTAGTTCTAAAAGTTTTGCAGATAAAAATAATCTTTCTATATGCTGTTGTATAAAA
>DASVYQ010000026.1:0-2747 GCA_036392095.1 Patescibacteria group bacterium | reverse complement strand
CTACCTTTGGGGAGGATAGAATTACCTGGCAACCGGAAAAAGGGGTTAGGATTGCTGCAGTTATTGATAAGTTGTCTGGAGATAAAAAAGGATTTGTTTTGGTAGGGAGAAATTTACGAGAAATAGAAAGTCGCGAAAACTATAGTGAGTTGGTTTGCGGATTTGGATGGATTGCTTGCCTTTTTGTTGCTTTTGTTACTACAATATTTTCTCCTTTTCCCCAAAATAAAAAATAGATTAAAAATGAAATAATGCTATTATCTATTGAAGAAATAAAGAGCCTGTATAAATAATAGCGCTTAAAAAGATTCCTAAGAAAGTGACTATAACAATCGCATTAACCCATTTATTGTTGGCATAATTATTGAGTAATTTTTTGTCATTGGAAAGAATATAAACAAAAATAAGAATTGGAAGAAGAAGAATTGCATTGATTGCCTGAGAGATAAAAAGAATTGTTAGCAATGGAACAAATGGTAATATTACTAAGAGAGCTCCAACAATCAAAAGGAATGCAAATAATCCATAAAATTCAGGAGCTTCATCAAATCCGAAATTAAGGCCTGATTCAAAACCAAATGCTTCGGTTACCACATATGATGTTGATACCGGAACAAGCGCTGCTCCAAAAATAGAAGCATTCAACAATCCAAATGAGAAGAGAAGAGACGCAAGATTTCCTGCTAATGGTTGAAGAGCTTTTGCCGCATCTTTAGCTGTCTGAATAGTTTGTCCGTGAGCAAAAATAGTGGCAGCACAGGCTACAACTATAAAAAATGAAATAAAGTTAGTAAGAAATGATCCAAAAAGAACGTCGCCTCTTTCAACCTTTAAATCATCTTTTGTTAGCTTTTTATCAACAACATAATCTTGAATAAAAAATTGTCCCCAGGGAGTAATGGTTGTTCCAATAAGTGCGATAAGGGTTAGAAGATAATTTTTATTTAATTGGAAAGAAGGAATTATCAGATTTTGCAATGCGTGTGGCCAGATGGGATGAGCTAAAAATGCTGAGATAACATAGACAATATAAAATGCTGAAGTTATTAAGAAAACAGATTCGAGTTTTTTGAAATTCCATTTGGTTACGAGAAAATAAATAATAATTCCAGATAGTCCAACAGAAAGGATGTGGGGAATGTTAAATAATTCTAGGGCAGCAGCGATACCTGCAAATTCTGCTGCAATTGTTCCGATATTGGCAATAAGAAGGACTGTCATAATAAAGGTAGTCCATTTAATCCCAAATTTCTCTCTAATAAGAGAAGCCAGGCCTTTTCCTGTAACAACACCCATTCTTGCTCCAATTTCTTGCGTAACAGCAAGGGCAAATGTTGTTAAAAAAAGTACCCACAGTAAAGAATAGCCAAATGAAGCACCGGCAACAGAATACGTAGTAATTCCTCCTGCATCGTTATCAACTGATCCAGAAATGATTCCCGGACCAATGATAGCCAATAACGGGAGAAATCGTAAAAAATATCGTTTAATGATTGTCATCTTTTTGATTTTCCTCCTCAATTACTTTTAATAACTCGTCAATGGTAACAACTCCTAATGGTTTTTGTTCTTCATCAACAACAGGAATCAGTCGTAAATTATATTGGGAAAAAAGTTCTATCACATCAACAAAATTATCCTCAGGAGAAAGCGATTTTGTATTTGATATGAGAGATTGTGCTAGATTATCAGGTTTTGCAAATAAGAGGTCTTTTGTTTGTATTGTTCCTAAAAACTGACCGTTTTTAACAACAACAATACATTCTCCGTTTCCTGTTTTGCGTAGTTTTTCTATTATCTCAGAAGTATGCATGTCTGATTCTACTTGGAAAAAAGTTTCATGCATTAATCCCCCGGCAGTATTATCTGAAAAAGTTGATAGTCCTTGTAATTTTTTCATTTTTTCAGCTCCGAGAATTTTTTGAATTTCTGCAAGTCTAAAGGGATTTATTTCGTGCAGCACGTCGGCAATTTCTGCAATATGCATATTATTCAAAACTTCTTTTAAGCTTGAAGGAGTGAGCCCCTCAAGAATCGAGAGTTGGGTTTCTTCGTCTGATTCCTCAATAGCTTGTGCAGCATGAGTTGCGTCAAGAGAGGAGACAATTCCTAAACGTTCTTTTGTTCCAACATCTTCCAGAATGTCAGCAAGCTCTGCTGGGTGAAATTCATTTAAGCTATTTTGTTTTAGCTTAATCCTGATATTTCCTGTGTCATAATCAAATGCTTCTACAACTTTCCATGGGAGAATTTTATTGGCAACTCGAATATGCCCCAAGCCAAGGCGGCGGAGAATTCCCCCAATTCCAATATCAAGTCCTGAAACAGTAAACGCATTTGTTTCATCAAGAAGGATATCGTTTACTCTCACAAGTCGTCGCCCATCCAAATCAATAACTTGTTTATCGAGTAAATCTTCAGATAAAAGGAGTTCTTTCCCATCTCGTGGGGTAATTATTAATTCATCAGATGTAATTTCAAAGGTATCTTTATTGAGAGTTACAGCCCTCAGAGGAATGTTGTACTCTTTTTTACCTTTTTTTATCTGGAGCAATGTGACAGATGGATGAATCTCATGTTCATTGATGGTCATGTCGGTAATTTTGCCAAATGGTTTTTTATGGAAAATAATTGGTTTTCCAAGGAGTTGACTTAGGTACTTCATAATGGTTTAATTGTATGTGCCTCAACAGAGCCATGTCAACCCTGGTAATGGCTCTTGACATTTAGCAGTTAGATATGCTAGA
>DASVYQ010000025.1:0-11133 GCA_036392095.1 Patescibacteria group bacterium | reverse complement strand
TTCTCCTGGAAATTGTCCTAAATGCGGTATGAATCTTGTTCCAATGAGCCTGAATCATGATGGACATGAAAATCATGCTTCAATGGAAAATGATTTTAAAAAAAGATTTTTTATAACACTCCCATTTGTTATTTTTTCTATGCTTTTATCTCCAAATATTCAAGCATGGTTTCATTTTTCTTTAAATTTTCCATATAGAGAATTTATTCTTTTTATCATCGGAACATTTATATTTTTTACTGGAGGATTACCTTTTTTTAAAGCTGCAAAAGGAGAAGTATCCGCTAAAAATCCCGGAATGATGACTTTAGTTGCATTTGCAATAACAGTTGGTTTTATTTTTTCTGTTGCTGCAACTTTTTTCTTTCCCGAAGAATCAATGTATTGGGAAATTGCAACTTTAATTTCTGTATTTCTTCTTGGACATTGGCTTGAAATGAGGGCTGTTAGGGGAGCAGCAGGTGCACTCTCAGAGCTTGCAAAACTTATTCCACCAACTGCGCATCTTTTAAAAAACAAAGATATTGTTGATGTAAAAACAGAAGAGTTACAAATAAAAGATTCAGTTTTAGTAAAACCAGGAGAGAAAATTCCAGTTGATGGTATTGTCATTGACGGGGAGAGTTCTGTAAATGAGTCAATGATTACCGGAGAATCTCGCCCAGTTGCAAAAAAGAAAGGGGAAACGGTAATTGGAGGAACTTTAAATCAAGACGGGTCATTAACTGTTGCAGTCTCAAAAATTGGAAAAGATACTGCAATTTCTCGAATAATGAAACTTATTCGTGATGCACAAGAAAGTAAACCTAATGTGCAGTTGTTGGCAGACAAAGCAGCAGGAGTATTATTTTATATTGCAGTAATTGCTGGTATTGGGTCTTTTATTTTTTGGATGTTTATTTTTCCTCATGGTGCGATTTTTGCTGCCACAATAGCAGTTGCAGCGGTTGTTGTTGCATGTCCTCATGCATTAGGACTTGCCATTCCAACGGTAACAACAATTACTTCAACCCTTGGAGCTAAGAACGGTATTTTAATCAAAGATATGAAAGCTTTAGAAATTTCCAGAAAATTAAATTATGTTGTGTTTGATAAAACTGGAACATTAACACACGGATCATTTGGAATTGTTAATACTGTAGATAATAAATTACTGCAGGTAGCAGCAGCAGTAGAGATTAATTCACAGCATTCAATTGCACAAGGAATTGTCAATGAGGCCATAAAAAGAAAATTGCTTATTCCTAAAGTTATAGAATTTACATCTTTCCCTGGAAAGGGAGCACAAGGAATAGTTACTAAAAAGAAAATTATTGTTGGTAATAAAAAATTAATGGAAGAGTTGCATATTCCTATACACAATATTGAAAAAACAGAAAACACATTAGTTTTTGTTGCTGAAAATAAAAAATTATTGGGAGTTATACATCTTGCAGATATAATTCGAGATGAATCTAAAGAAACAATCAAACGATTACATGATATGGGAATAAAAACAGCAATGTTAACAGGGGATACAGAAGATGTGGCCCAAAAAGTTGGGAAAGATTTAGCTATCGATACTGTTTTTGCTCATGTATTGCCAGAGGAAAAGGTGAAAAAAGTAAAACAATTACAAAATGAAGGGAATATTGTTGCAATGGTTGGAGATGGAGTAAATGATGCACCAAGTCTTACGCAAGCGCATGTTGGTATTGCAATTGGGGCGGGAACAGATGTTGCTATAGAATCTGCAGGAATTGTTTTAATGAAAAATAACCCAATAGATGTAGTAAAAGCAATTTCTCTTAGCCGTAAAACAAACGATAAAATGGTACAAAATTTATTATGGGCAACAGGGTACAATGTGTTTGCAATCCCCATTGCAGCAGGAGTTTTATATCCTTCTTTTGGAATTTTATTAAGACCTGAATGGGCAGCCCTTTTAATGAGCGCCTCTTCTATAATTGTTGTTTTAAATGCTCTTCAGCTTAGAAGAGCAAAACTTTCTTAAAGGTCTGCTTTTAAAAAAATAATATGCTACGATAAATCAAGTAATTACTCTTATGGATATTCTAGAGCTAGAAATACCAGATTATGCAGCGATTAAAGATTCATTCCGTAATGAGTTAGCATTATCTGCAAAAGGCGTAAAAACAAGTCTCCCTTTTATAAAAAATCAGATTAAATACAATTTACATCTTGTAAAGGATAAAGAAATTTTTCAAATATTTGTTATTGGTGGGACAAGTGGTATTATTGCGACAGTACAAAAATTACAAAATACTCCACATATAATTTCTCAAGAATCTGTTTCTCTTAAAAATTTTTTTTCAAATATTAAAGATTTCTTTTCATTTATAGAGGCACATCTAAACCATCAAGTTACTGTTATTGGAATAAATTTTGCATTTGGCTTAACTCCAGTTACTAATAATGAAATTTTAGATGGCATTATGATTGGGGGAGATGAGAAGGGACATATGTTTGCTAATATAAAAAAATCTCCGCTTGGTCAACAAATTACAGAATATTTTGCCACTAAGGGAAAATCTCTTACAGTTTTTGTTGTTAATGATGCTGTCTGTTTGTTATTAAATACTTTAATTGCAGATATAGATATTAATGCTACTGCTGCTTATATTGTTGGAACAGGGAATAATTTGTCATTTTTTCTTACTAAAAATATTATTATTAATACACAAGCATCTGATTTTAGTAGTTTTCAACAAACTACCTCAGGAAAAATAATTGATATGCAATCAACAAATCCTGGGAAACAAGTTTTTGCAAAAGAAGTTGCCGGAGAATTATATAAACATTTTAATATTCTTTGTAAGCGATTACATATAAAAATTCATCCTCTTGGTTCTACAGAAGACTTAAATAACTTGGCTTATAAAAATGAAGGGCAAGTTTCTTTGCTTGCTCAAAAACTTATCCAAAGATCAGCGTGTATGGTAGCAGCACAAATTGCAGGATTTTATGAATTTAAAAATAAACCAGGGAAAATGAATATCATTACGGAGGGAAGTTTGTTCTGGAAAGGATATAATTATAAATCATGTGTTGAAGAGCAGTTTAAAAAATTTAATATCCCCAAAAATGTAATTTTTTTTAAAAATTTAAAAAATAGTGATATTGTAGGAATTAGCAAATTACTTATTGGATAAAATATATGGAAGAAATAATTTCATTAATGCAACCTTTTTATTCGTCTGAAGATATAAAAAAAATCATAGAAAAACTAACAGAATATATAAAAGAATTACCAAGATATACTAAAGATTTAGAAGATACTGATTGGTATAAAAGCAGTAATATCTATTTTATTTATCCGGATGCGATTCAAACAGAAGAGAATTTCCCTTTGGAAAATATTAAATTCTTTTTGCCTCATATAAAAGAATTGGGATGTGATGCTGTACATCTTTTACCATTTTTTCAATCACCTATGCGAGATAAAGGGTTTGACATTAGTAATTATTACTTAGTGCGAGAAAATTTGGGTGGAATGGAAAAGCTTATGGAAGTTAAAGAGAAAGCAGAATCATTGGGGATGCATATCTTTATTGATCTTGTGTTAAATCATGTTTCAAAAGATCATGAATGGTTTAAAAAAGCAGAAAATGGCGAAGAGTTTTATAGAGATTTTTTTATATACACAAAAGAAACGCCACAATATGTCGGAGAAGTTATAAAAAAATCAAGAATATATGCAGAATATTTGGTAGAAGGAGAAAAGAAATTAGTATCAATTGCATTTCCTGAATTATCTGGTGCAATTCCTCATTGGGTGCAAGGAAAAGATTGGTATTGGTATTATCATACGTATTATCCTCATCAACTTGATGTCAATTGGAAAAATGTAAATGTGTTTATTGAATTTGCAAAAATATTATTATTTTGGTCAAGTAGGGGATTTAATTTTAGATTTGATGCCGTTCCATTTGTTGGAAAAGGAGCATATAAAATTTTAGATGAGCATGATCCCTTTACTCACGCAATAGTTGCCGCTTTTAAAAGCTTGAGTCAATTAGTTTATCCAAATAGTACGTTTATTTTAGAAGTTAATGAACATATAACTTCAGACATTCGATATTTTGGAACAACGAAAACAAAGCAAGCAGAGCTTTTATATAACTTTCAGCTATGTGCATTATTATGGGTAAGTTTAATAGAAGAAGACGCATCTTATATATGGGGAAAATTAAAACAAGAAGAAAAAATTCCTCTTCATGCACAATGGATTAATTTTTTAAGAAATCATGATGAAATTAGTTTTGCAGGAATAAAAAAAGAATTATTAGAAAAAATACATAAAAAACTTTTCCCACTAGGACTTCCATTTAGGAAAGGATATGGATTGTCAGGCAGAACGCTGTCTCTATTACAAAAAAATGAAAATAAATTATTTATGAGCTATTTTCTCCTTGCTTCTTTGCCTGGATGTATGCTTTTTCCTTATGGAGATGAATTCGGAAAAGAAAACATACCTGCAGAAAATTTGCCTTTAGAAGATCAGCAAGACACTAGAAACATAAATAGAGGTACGTTGGATGCAAATCTTATGTTTAGTATAAAAGGAAAAAGAATTAACAGTGAGATCGCTAAAATTTTACGTGTAAGGCAAACATATAAAAAATACTTTCATTCTTTGTTTGAAGAAATATCCGTAGATAAAACTATTTTTGCAGCAAAATATAAATCGGAAGATACAGAAATATGTATCTTTATTAATTTATCAAATAAAAAGCAACAAATTACATATGATTGCTCTTCTTATAAAGAAATCGCACATATTAACAGCGTTATATGTTCTAATACTCAAATTAATTTAGAAGCATATTCAGGTATTTGGCTTAAAAAACATATTGAATAATTCACTTCAATATCCAATAAGTTGTTGTTCTATTAGAAATTTGTTACGCTCATTATATGTCATGGGAATTTTTTCTTGCAGGTAACATTCTTACATTCTCAATTACAACATTGCTCCAAAAAGTATTATTAAATGGGAAAAATAGTAAACCAATAGCATATACATTATTTTTTCAGTTATTTACAGGTATTTTTGTAGTAATAATAGGTATTTTACTTCATGCTTTTGTATTTCCTCAGCTAACGCTCAATTTATTATTTTTTTTAATCATTGGAATTTTTCTGTATGCATTCGGGAATTTATATATATTTAAAGCATTAAAAGAAACTGAAGCATCAAAATTTACTGTAATTTATTCAACGAGAGTATTGTTTACTGTTTTAGTTGCTGTACTTTTTTTAAGTGAAAGCTTTGTATTAAAAGAAATTATTGGCACAATATTTATTTTCTCAGGAATTGTTATTGTTAGTTTAAAATCAAATAAAATACATCTTCAAAAAGGAGATTTTTATGCATTAATTGCTGCTGTATTTTTTGGTCTCGCTAATGCAAATGCCAAATTTTTATTGCATTCTCTTGCAGTTTATCCTTATATGGCATATGTTTTTTTTGCTCCACCAATTCTACTTGGTATTATCTATCCGAAAGAATTACAATATATTTCTCATTTTCTTGAAAAGAAAAACTTTATAAAAATGTTTTGGGTATCTTTATTCTGGGCACTCGCTAATATTTGTTTTTTTGAAGCAGTTAAAAGAACTCCGAGTATCTCTATACTTTCTGCAATTCAGTTAACGAGCGTGGTTGTAACTGTTATTCTCTCAATTATTTTTTTGAAAGAGAGAAAGAATATTGGAAAAAAACTTTTAGGCACAGTAATAAGTTTTATTGGTTTACTTCTCCTGACAATTTAATTGGTGATATATTTTACTGAAGATTGAGAAATATATTTTTAAAATATATAAGCGCCCGTAGCTCACTAGATAGAGCGCATTAACTTTAAGCAAATGAGACGAAAGTCTTATAGACAAAAAGCTACTGAGACGGAAGTGAAAGGCCTCCCGGACGCACTTTTAAGCCATTAATTAATAGGCTTATTGTTTTTATTAATAATATTCCTTGACAGGAATATTCCATTTATGATATATATAAATTATGAACACTTCATTTTTCAGCGTTTTAGCAGAACCAAATAGATTAAACATTGTTGAAATTTTAAGTAACCAGCCTCAATCGGTTAATCAAATTGTTATGAAACTGCATATTCGTCAGCCTCAAGTCTCAAAGCATTTAAAAATTTTAGCAGATGCTGGAGTTGTAGATGTAAATCCGATAGCAAACAAACGAATTTATGCACTAAAACCGCAAGCATTTAAAGAGTTAGACCTATGGCTTAAAAAATACCGAGTGCTTTGGGAAGATCGTTTTAATGCATTAGATAAAGTATTAGAAAAAGAAAAACAGAAATTAAAAGAAGAAAGGAGGTAAAAATGACAGATTTACAAAAAGAATTAACACTTACTCGTGAATTTACTGCTCCGGTGAATATGGTTTTTAAGGCCTGGACAGATCAAGAATTAGTAAAACAATGGTGGGGTCCAAACGGAGTAACAAATCCTATTTGCGAAGTAAATCCAATTGTTGGAGGTACAATGCATATTGTTATGTTGGCTGGAGAAGAGTTAGGTCCATTAAAGGGTCAAGAATGGCCAATGACAGGGACATTTAATGAAATTGAAGAAAATAAAAAAATTGTATTTACAGGAAATGCAATTGTTAACAATAAACCTGTTTTGGAGACTCTTACAACAGTAACATTTGAAGAAGCAAATGGAAAAACAAAAATAACAGTTCATATTGTTGTTACCAAAACAACTCCAGAAGCAGCAGGTCCAATTAGCGGAATGGAAATGGGTTGGAATCAACAGTTGGATAAATTTGTTAATTTTATTACCAAACAATAACAAAAAAGCTGGCCAGCTTAGTGTATTATAATAAGTATATGAGAAAAATGTTTTTATTTATGATGTCATCTCTGGATGGATATATAGAAGGTGAGAATCACGATCTTTCATGGCATAATGTTGATAAAGAATTTAACGATTTTGCTGCAATGCAAATGCAGGAGGCAGATACCATTGTCATGGGAAGGAAAACATATCAACTTATGGAAAGTTTCTGGCCATCAAAAGAGGGTTTAGAAGGGGATCCAGTTGTTGCAAAAATTATGAACAATACTCCAAAAGTTGTTTTTTCAAAAACTCTAGTAAATGTTGTAGAAACAGAATATTGGAAAAATGCAACTCTTATTAAAGAGAATACCGTAGAAGAAATTAAAAAATTAAAGAAAAAAGAGGGCAAAGATATAATCGTTTTGGGAAGTAATAATTTTTGCGTAACGCTTTTAGAAAATAAATTATTAGATGAAATACGAATAATGATTAATCCGGTTGTTATTGGTAAGGGGACTTCATTGTTTAGTGGATTAAAAGGAAAGATTAAACTAACAGTAACTAAAACAAGAGAATTTAAAAATGGAAATATACTTCTTTATTTATCTCCTGAAGTTAAATAATTTATGCAGTTTATACTTTTTTTACGAGGAATTAATGTAGGCGGTAAGCAAGTGAAAATGAGTGTTTTCAGGAAAATTTTAGAGGAAAATGGATTTAAAAATATAAAAACAATTTTAGCAAGCGGAAATGTAATTTTTGAAACAGAAAGTAATAATATACTCAAACTAAAATTAAAAGTAGATGAAATTTTACACAATTCTTATACTTTTTCAATACAAAGTATTATCTTATCTTCAGAGGAATTTAAAGATATATATAATCAAAGTCCATTCAAAAATATATCCCAAAAAAGTGAAAAAAAATTTTATGTTTCTTTGTTCCAAGAAAAACCAATAATAAAGATTTCACTGCCTTTTAAAATGGAAAATTTTAGTATCTTATCTATGCTGCATAATTGTATATATAGCACTGTAGTCCTTTCCGAAAATTTTGGTACTGTTGATGCAATGGAAATTTTAGAAAGAGAATTTGGAAAGAATATTACTACAAGAAATTGGAATACAATAGAAAAAATTTATTCTTCTTTAATCTAGATACTTAAATATCTTTCTCCGCGATCTGCAAATACAGTTAAAAAAGTTTTAGGAGATTTTAATTTTTTAGCAATATTTTTAACTGCTACAATATTTGCCCCACTGGAAAATCCTACAAAAAGACCTGTTGTTTTGGCAATGTTTCTACTTTCTATAATTGCTTCTTCAGTTGAAACTGTAACAACCCCATCTAAATATTTTTTATTAATTAAATCTGGAATAAAACCTTCTCCAATCCCTTGAATATTATGGAATCCAGGTTTGCATCCAAGAAGAACTGCTGATTCAGATGGCTCAAGCGCTAAAACCTGCATCTTTGGAAATTTTTTTTTAAGTTCTATCCCGACTCCAATTAATGTGCCTCCTGTTCCAACTCCGTGAATATAATAATCAATCGTGCGACCCTTTAGTTGTTGTATAATTTCCTGTGCCGTTCCTAATTGATGTTCTTTAATGTTGTCGGGATTACCAAACTGATTGGGTACCCAAGAATTAGGAATTTCTTTCGCTAATTTATCCCGCATAATGCAGCTTCCCATGGGGCCTTCTTTATGAGGAGTTTGTATTACTTTTGCGCCATATGCTTTCATCATGTTAACTCTTTCAACACTTTGTCCTTCAGGAATTACTGCAATCATGTTGTATCCAAAAAGAGCAGAAAGAGCGGAAAATGCTATTCCTGTATTTCCTGTAGTTGCTTCTATAATTGTTGATCCCTTTTTAAGAAGTCCTTTTTTTTGAGCTTGCCTAATCATAAAAAGCGCCATTCTATCTTTAACACTTCCTGTTAAATTATATGTTTCTAATTTTACAAGGATATTTGCATTTGTAACTCCAATTGAGAAGTCAATAAGAGGGGTATTACCAATAAGTGAAGTTATAGTTTTCTCAAGAGATTTGTTATGAATTTTCTTCATGAATTTCTGAAGAGTTGTATATAGTATATCATACTTTAGCTTGTCATCTTGACACAAACCTAACAAACTAGCTGTATCTTTCTGACAAACTTACAAATGATCTTTTGCGTAGTTTTAATATGTTTATTTTTCCACTCTTCTTGTTCTTTATATCGTTTTTTATTCCCTCAATTAAATTTTTTGTGATAAATAATACAGTTTTCTTTTTGTATCTGTTTTACCTTTAAAGTATGGTTGATACTTTAGCTTCCACCTCTCTTGTATCTGTTTTCCAGACATTAGTAGAGAAAATGCCTTATGGATTTGCTTATCACAAGATTGTTTTAGATACAAACAACAATCCAATAGATTATATTTTTCTTGAAATAAACAAAAAATTTGAAGAGTTTACTGGTTTAAAAAAAGAAAACATAATAAACAAAAAAGCAACAATTGCAATTCCGGGGATAGAAAAAGCAACTCCTAATTTAATTCCAATATATGGCAAAACGGCACTAACTGGAGAGCCAACAGAGATAGAATTTTATTTTGAACCCTTAAAAAAATGGTATAGAGTATATGCATTTAGTCCACAAAAAGAATATTTTATTGCAATTTTTCAAGACATTTCAATAGAGAAACAAATACAACTACAGTCTCAAATAACATCGCGTGCATTAAGGGCAATCAGTTCTTGTAATCAAGTAATTATCAAGGCGACAGATGAAAAAGAATTATTGCAAAATATATGTAAAATTATTACTGAGACAACAGGATATAGAATGGTTTGGATAGGATACGCTCAGCAAAATGAAGAAAAATCTGTTGTGCCAATGGCGTTTGCAGGATTCGAAGACGGCTATTTAAAAGATATTCATATTTCATGGGGAGATAATGAATATGGACAGGGTCCATCGGGGATTGCAATCCGCACAGAGAAACAAGCTATTATGCAGGACATGACAAATAATCCAAGCTTTAAACCATGGAAAGAAGAAGCTTTAAAAAGAGGATATGCATCAAGTGTTTGTTTTCCCCTTAAAGCTGACGGCACAATTGGATGTATTTGTATGTATTCTAGTGATAAAAATGCTTTTAATGATCCTGAAGTTAAGTTATTGGCAGAATTAGCAGCAGACTTGGCCTTTGGAATTACTGATTTACGAATAAAAATACAAGAAAAAGAAGCTAAAAATTATGTTTTAAAATCAAAAGAACAGCTACAGAAAATACTCGCAAGTATTAGCGATGGATTTTTTACATTAGATAAAGATTTTAGATACACCTATATAAATGATCAAGCAGCAATTATGGTTGGGAAAAATAATGCCAAAGATTTACAAGGCAAACTTCTTTTTGAAGAATTTCCACAAGCAATTGGTAGTGCGTATGACAAAATGTATCATGACGCAATGAATAATAGAAAAGTAATTCATTTCGAGGAATATTTTGAACCATTAAAGAAATGGCATCAAGGAACAGTGTATCCATATCCTGGTGGTATATCAGTTTTTTTCCAAGAGATAACAGAACAAAAAAAGATGCAAGAAGAACTTAAAAAAGTTAGTGCGTATAATAGAAATCTTCTTGAGATATCTCCAGACCCATTGGTTACAATATCTTCTGACGGAAAAATTACTGATGTTAACTCAGCAACAGAAAAGATAACAGGAATTGAAAGGAAAGAGTTAATTGGGACAAATTTTTCTAATTATTTTACAGAACCACAAAAAGCTGAAGAAGGGTATCAACAGGTTTTTAAACAAGGTTTTGTGAGAGATTATCCTTTACAAATAAAGCGAAAAGATGGAAATACTACTCCGGTTTTATATAATGCATCAGTTTATAAAGATGAAAAAGGAAATATTGCAGGAGTTTTTGCAGCAGCTCGTGATATTTCTCAATTAGAAAAAATTCAAACTGCACTTAGTCAAACAGAAGAACGTTATAAAGCATATGTAGAAAATTCAAATGATGTTATGTATGCTCTTGATCCAAATGGTTTAATATTATACTTAAGTCCTCAATGTAGGAGATTTGGATTAGATCCAGATGCTCTTATTAATAAAAAGACATTAAAAGAAATTTTTCCTCCTGAGCAAGGGACAGAATTGACAAAAGAATTTGAAAAAATACTAATATCTCAACATCAGGGATTTGTTACTTTTGCATATAAAGATGCTGATGAAAGGTTATTTTGGCTTGAAGCAAGTGGAACTGTGCAAAGAGATAGCAAAGGAAATCCAATTGGCGCAATAGGAATTATA
>DASVYQ010000024.1:0-5448 GCA_036392095.1 Patescibacteria group bacterium | reverse complement strand
AATTTTCTAAGTGAATAGTTATCATTATATCTTTTCGCTTGCATATTATAGTATAAATGTATCTAAATAGAAGCTTTACGTCAACACTGATGATTTATAATTTAGTTAAATTTTATATTGATTTTATCAATGTTTTTTTATTTAATAATTGGTAAAGACTTGACAAAAAAAATATTTAGCAGTATTACATGAATATGGCAATGTTACCACTCGATGCCCCTAGACCAACTCCTGGAGAACTTGGAGTAAATTCACCAATAGCGCTACAGCCATTGATCACTGCTTTAAATAGATACCAGGCATTTGATGCTGTTGCACATCCTCTTATGGTAAAACCGCCTATGTCTGTTGAGGGAATTGCAAGTCAAATTCATATAGCACTTCCGATTCTATCTACATTAGAACAGTTTCCAACTCCAAGAGAAACTGCTGTTGCTGAGGTTAGAGAAATTATTGATGGAATCAGATCCCGAGCAGGAACGGATGTTCATGCTGTAGGAGCAGAACTTGGATTTTTGGTAAGAGATTTATTATTTCATGATGTTCCAGAAGGAAGACAACCGATAAATGCACCGCTATTACGAGGAGTATTAGAAGCTGTTAATCCTCAGGTAAATATCCCACAATGGGTTTTACGAAATCCTACATTTATGGAAGCGGTTGCAAAGGATGCAATGATTGCTTTAGGAGCTTTTGTAGGAGACATGAGCTATGGAAAAAGTATTAGCAGCAGAAGCGTTGGGGGTTTTGTAGCACGAAGAGGTGCGGGATTTGTTGCGGGAGATATATTAAAGGCAGTAAATACAAAACTTCCCTCTCTCATGTATTCAGCTCGTGAAGCAATTCCACAAACAGCTGAACAAGTTAAACATTTAAGACAAGTTGTAACCTATGTTGCAGAAAACTTTGGTATTGATACAACAGCCAGTCAATAACCACATTAGTACCCGGGAAAATAGTCTTTTACCACTTGAGACGAAGGAACATGGAGTTTGGATAACAAATCTTCATATGCTTCTACCATTAGTTGCGGACCAGATAAATAAAATGTTCTTTGAGAATAATCTGGGATATGATTTTGAATCATTTTTTCTGTAATATATCCTGTCTCTCCTTGCCAATTTTGAGGAATATTTTTTATATCGGTTAATGTATAAATAGTTTTTACTCCATATTGTTCTGCTTTTTGGAATAAATCTGCAAATGCAATTTCATCTGCTTTTCTATTTGAATAAATAATAACAATGTTGTATGTTAATTTATTATCAATAATATGTTGTATCATGCTTCTAAAAGGAGCAATTCCAATTCCTCCGGCAATAAAAACTATTGGTGTGGTTGGGTCCTTTGGTAAAACAAAATCCCCAGCAACTTGTGTTGCTACAATTTCTTGACCTTCCTGCATAGAAAGAAGTGCTTTTTTAAAAGAACTTGATGGATCATAAAACTTAATCATAAGCATAATTTCATTTTCTGTAGGTGAATTTGCCAAACTAAAATAGCGTCTGTTTCCTCTGTTATCTACATGAGTATGAGGTAATGTCCATTCCATATATTGTCCAGGAATAAATGAAAAATTTTTAGTACTTTCAAATCCAAAAACTACAGTATTGCTCCCAATTTCTTTTTTCCACACAAGTGGTAAAACAAGTCTAAATTTGGGACTAACAATAAACGAGTAAATATTTCCGATAATTAAAGCCATCTCTGGAGTGAAAGCAAAACTAAGTAATCGTAATTGAGGTGTTGCGTAGCAAAATGCAACAATATAGGCATATATTTGTCTTCTTTTTTTTGTTGTGGGAGATGTTAATGGTTCGGTGAGCATAACAAATGTAAAGAAGAAGACAGCGGAATTTAAAATGCTTAGTCTCCATGATGTCAAAATTGCAGATATTGTCCCGCCATGTAAAAATGCTGCAGCTGCAAGAAGTAATGCATAAGAAATCAAAAATGTAAAAGTTAAAGTTTCTCGTTGAATTTTTCTCATAAGAAGTAATCCACCGACAAGAACTACTGGCAACATACTTTGTGTACCTACCCACCATGTAGCAGTATGTTCTGGAGATAAAAGCGATAACGCTAAGACTCCTGCAGCTGCAGGGTTAAATAAATGTCGTTTTTCAACAGTTACAAAATATTTAGATCCAATTGCAAAAATAGAAGCTCCAATAAAAAATGTTGCGTTTACTGGAAATTTAAGAGGAACAATTAACACCAAAATAAGTGCGGTAATTATTGCTGATTCAACATTAGTTACTGCTCCAAATAATTTAGACAAAATATAATTTCCAATAATGCAGGTACTTAATGCAAGACCTGCATCAATTACAATATCTAATGGATTTACATGCAGAATTCCAAAAACACTTAAAATAAAAGCCCAAACAAGAAGTGCAATTAAATAGTACAGAGTTAGTCTGTACATGGTAACTTTATTTAACAGTGAATCAATAAATCTCATATTCTTATGATACAACAAATTGTTCAAACCCATTAGTAAAGTATGCTCGTTTTTCTTTTGTTACCATATATGCTTCAAATCCTTTTAGATTTTCTATAAATTGTATTCCATTTACTCCCATGGCAAATACCGCTGTAGCAAATCTATCCGCTTCATAAGCATTTGGTCCAATCACCGAAATACTGGCAATTTCATCTGCTTCTTTTTTGGCAATTGGATTATAAATATGTTTCCCTCTTATATAATTCCCAGATGTTGCAATTCCTTTATTAGTTAAAGCAACAATTTTAATTATTTCTTTTCTGTTAAAAGGATTCTCTATGCCAATTCGCCATTTTTCATTATTGTTTTCTCCGTTTACTTCAATATCTCCTGCAATTTCAACATAAAAATTTTTATATCCATTTCTTCGTAGCATTTCTGCTCCTTGATGAATTGCATATCCTTTAACAATTCCTGATGGATCAAGTAGTCCATTTCTTTCTATTGCAAAGTACCCATTCGTTTCTTGTTTCGTTTGTTCACAAAGGTTTAAAACGTCTTTTACTATTTGACTTGCCTCTGAAATTAAAAGTTGTTTGTTATTTATTCTTGATATTTCACTTTTTAAGTTATATGTACTAAAAACAAAATCTATATGTTGAAAATAAGTAAAAACTTCATCTATGTTTTTTTCTGTTTTAGGGTTAGTGTCTACTATAGTTATGGTAGACGGCATACCCATAACGGCTGTCTGCTTTTTCATTACGATTTTGCTTGCTGTAATGCGTTAGAAAGAGATCGTTGAAATGCTTGACTGCTGTCAGAAGCACCAGAAACAATATCAACATTTGCTGATTGAGCTTGGAGGGCCTCATTTTTTAAAAGTGGCATTGCTTGAGAATTAATATATTGTGAGGTTCCATTATCACTTGGGTATTGTAAAAATGCTACATCTACAATTTTTCCACTAGTAATAGTTATTTGAATTTGAATATTGCCATAATATGCATCTTCTGCTGAACCTGTGTATGTACCATCTTTATATTGTTGTCCACTGCTGCCTGTTGATGGTGTATTTTGAGTTTGTTGTGCTGGTTGAGCTGTTGGATTTGTGCTAATTGGATTATTAGCATTCCCTATAATAGGTTGTTGTTCGTCTCTTCCATGAAATTGCCTAAACAAAACAAGAAGCCCAAATAAACCCAAAACAACAGTAATTTGAAAGTATTTTTTCATAAATGTTAATTAATTATATAGACTTTCTATATATAAATCTATGATAAAAATCTGAAATTCTGCTGAAAAACATTAGGAAAGTCTTCCATAAATTTATAGCAAAAATATAGCTGATATACTGCATTTATCAAGCATTCAGATATTTCTGGTTATATATCCCATATTATATAATTATTATTTAATGATTTTTTAATAATTTATCATGTATAGTTGAGAAAGCGATGCGACTACTAGTAATAGAAGACGATAAAGAAACGGCGTATGCCATTAAAGAGGTATTGATAGACAATTATGTGGTTGAGTTGGCATTTACCGGAGCCGAAGGGTATGAGAAGGCACTTGCAAATGAATATGATCTTATTACTCTTGATTTAAATCTTCCAGATATAAACGGCCTAGAGGTATGTAAAAAAATTAGAAGTAAAGGCATAATTACTCCTATTCTTATGCTCACGGGACAAGATGAAATAAGTACCAAAGTTGCAGGATTAGACTATGGAGCAGATGACTATTTGTTAAAGCCATTTAATTTTGAAGAATTAATGGCAAGAATACGAGTTCTTTTAAGAAGGAATCATCCACATCACATGACAAATACTTTGCATGTTGGTAATTTAACCTTAGATTTAACAAAAAAAGTTGTTAAAAGAGGTAATAGATCAATTCCTTTAAGAAGAAAAGAACTTTCTTTGTTGGAATATCTTATGAGAAATAGAGGAAAAGTTATAACACGCGAAATGATTTTAAATCATGTTTGGGCCAGTATAGAAGATCCATCAACTAATACCATCGATGTTCACATTAAATATTTACGTGACCAAATTGATAAACCTTTTGTAAAAAAACTTATTAAAACCGTGCATGGTTTAGGATACAAGATTGAATCATAAATTTTTTTATATTCTGTCCCATCCCTAGAAAGGGGGTGATATAATGAAAAAAGCATTAAAGGAAATTCTTGTAAGCAAATCTGCTAGAAAAGATGCAACAGGTATTGTTTTGCAATCAGCACAAGCAGGAATGTCATGGAGCGGAGCTCCAATTGCCTAATGTATTTTTAAGGATAGACATACAAGGCTGAAAAGTCTTGTATGTTTTTTTGTATATGCGAATATTAAATTTATTTATTAAAATTTTTATACATCCTGTTTCATCAGACGCAGATCAAGCAAGACGAGAATTTATTCTAAATATTTTACTTCTAGGTGCAGTCTTGCTAACAGGGATTGCATTTATTGCAAATAGTATATATTTTTTATATCTTGGTCCTGCTTATAAAGGGCTTTCTCCTTTTGTTACATTAGGTACTTTACTCTTTTTTAGTTTATTACTATTTTTCTCAAGAAAAAATAAAAGTAGATTTATTTCTTATATTTTTATAATTTTATTATTTGCTCTAAGTATATTTGCAGGATATACATTTGGTCCAGATTTGCCAGAAGGATTATTGCTGGATGCAATACTAATTGTATTTTCAGGAATTCTAATTAACTCTTTTGCTGCTTTTCTTGTTTCTTCAGCAATTTCTATTTTTATTTTATTCTTTTCAGAACTGCAACTTATGGGTGCCTATGTTCCTCAAACATTGTGGAAAACGCAACCATTTCGACTCACAGACATTATTGTAAATGTAATCTCTTTAATGCTTATTTTTGTTGTTTCCTGGATGTTTAACAGAGAGTTAGTTCAAGCATTAAAAAGAGCAAGAAGGTCAGAGAAAGAATTACGCCAGCAACGCGATTTATTAGAAGAAAAGGTAGAAGAAA
>DASVYQ010000023.1:0-2171 GCA_036392095.1 Patescibacteria group bacterium | reverse complement strand
ATTGGAATTAGTTATGGATTTTCTTATAAAGCAGATTATTTTTTTATTGTTAATAATGATACAGAAATCAAAAAAGAAATTATTTCAAAATTAATAGATTACTTAAAACAAAATGAAAAGATTGGAATTATTGCTCCAACTATTACTTTTAAGAAAAAAAATAAAACACTGTTTGATTTGGGTGGCTATATTAACAAAATAACTGGAAAGACGTTTCATGATAACAAAAGAATAGTTGTTGATAAAAACGTTTTATTTCCTGATTATGTATCAGGGTGTTGCATTTTAGTCCCGAGGAAAATTTTTGAGAAAGTAGGATTATTTGATGAAAGGTTTTTCCTTTATTATGAGGATGTTGATTTGTGTTTACGGGTAAAAGAAAAAGGTTTTGTTATTGCTTTGGATCCAACTGTTGTAATATCTCATGCCTTGAGTCAATCAGTTGGAAAGGTATCAAAAGTTAGTTTTTATCATCAAACATTTAGTGCTCTTGAGTTTGGACATAAATATTTTTCTTCGTGGAAAAGGATTTCAAATATTTGTTTTATTGTTTTACAAAGTGGAGTATTTTTAATTAAAGCGCCTTTTGCAGGCTTTGCAGCATTTGAAGCAATAGTTAATTATGCGCTAGGAAGAAAAAAATCAATCCAAAATTAAGCATTGTCCCTCCAAACAAAAAAATATATCGGATTATTTTCCATGATTTCCTTTCATAAAGATAGGCAATTCCAAAAGATAATAATGGAAGTGTTGAAATAAACATTCTTCCAGAATAAGAAGCGCCTTGCCACCAGATACTCCACGCAGATATTAAATAAAGCTCTATCAGAAAAATTAAAAGAAATGGAATTGCAAATAGATATTTCTTTAGAAGTACTATCGTCCCTCCAATTCCAATTGCAAAAAGCGGTGTCCAAAGAAGAAGTCCTGATGTCTTATTAAATAAAACTCCAAAAATTTGCGGGGTAAAAAAGTTAAAATGTGCAACAGTTAAGTAAGGGTTATGAAACCATGATCCCCAGGCAAAATGCCAATAGATCATTTGCAGTGAAAATGTAACTATTGATGAAATGATAATTGTTATGAGATTTTTAATCGGGAGTTTTCTGAAAAATAAAAATGAAAAAATTGGTAACAAAATAAAGATTCCGTCCTGTGGGCGAATAAGTGTTAACATACCAAGTGATAATCCTTGGAAAAGAGCACTAACAAAAGTCTGTTTTTTAAACCAAAGAAAAAGAAAAAGAGACGCAAAGAAAAAAGAACTGCTATGAGAATTTATGACATCGATTGCTCCATAGAAAAAAAGATTTGTCGTAAAAAAAGTTGTAAGAACAGCTAAAAATGATGTGGTTTTATTAAAAAATTTACATAAAGAAAGATACAGAAGATAAAGACCCAGTAGTACAAGAGAAACATTCCAAATACCTACAAAGACTTGGTGGATAAGGCCGTAGGCAGAATGGTTAAATAGTAAAAAAGATGTGAGGTAGGGAATAGTCCAAACAATCGCTGGGCCCACTGGGTAAATGTTTGCTGGAAGGCCAATAGGTGTGGTAAATGAGTCAATGCCAATATTTCTGAATGCGGTAGTAAGGTTTAATGTATGCTCTATTAACAAGCTGGGTAAATAACTGTAATAATATCTTCCATCACCATAGACTGCTTTTCCTACGATAAAAAAGTGTGCTAAGAAGATAATAAGGCTAAAAACATACAGGCACAAAAATAGTTGTTTTATCTTCATGAGTAAAAGTATACTGTGATACAATTAGCTTGTAAATATGTCTAAATATAAAGGAACTACAACGTTGGAAGTATTAAAAGATGCACATCATTATAACAATTGGATTGCAAGCAACTTTATTAGGAAAATAGAAGAGCCAATTATTGAAATTGGTTCTGGGACGGGAAACCTTAGTACCTTTTTTACTCACCATGGGATTCACTTAACAGATGTTGATTATGACTTAGTACAAAAACTTAAAAAAAGATTTGGAAAGAAAGGAATTTCTGTAAGCCAGCTCAACGTTTCTCACGCTATATCTTCAAAACAAAAAGGAAAATATAGAAGTGTTTTATCGATAAATGTTTTAGAACATATTGAAAATGATGAAAGAGCATTAGTTCATATGAATCAACTTCTCAAAAAAAATGGGAAATTATTACTG
>DASVYQ010000022.1:0-1988 GCA_036392095.1 Patescibacteria group bacterium | reverse complement strand
ATTTGTATATCAATATTAAAGTCATTGTTTACGACTCTTGGATTAGAAACTGTAAGAGTACTGCTTGCAAAAGAGGGAGTGGCAGTAAAAAGGAAAAATAGAGAGGTAATAAATAGGGATGAAATAATTTTCTTCATTCTTTTTAGACTGTAGCGACTAATAAAAGCTTTGTCAATAGTGATTGATAATATTAAGCTAAATATTTAAAATTATTAATTTTTTTATTACTAAATACCTTGACCTTGACTTATAATAAAGGCATCTATTTTATTATCTGGACTCGTTAATAAATTTATCCTTCCATTTAGCAGTTCAGGTTGTGCTTTCATTCTTTCCCAAAGAGCTTTCCCTAATTTTTCATCAAAATCTGCATCAATAATGATTAGTTCTTTTGATTTTGAATCTAACAGAACTTGATCTATATTTTTAGGTGTATAAGAAACAATATTTACAGTTCTTTTTGTAAAATACTTGACTCTATCATCATTTATAAACGATGGTGACATATAAACAGTTTCCGATGAAGCACTATTAAAAGCATCTGCCACATGTAACATCTTCACACCATTGTAAGTATAAACAAAATCATTAAAAGGTTGACCGTAATAGGAAAACCAATTGAAAAATATCATTACACTCGCTGTCAAAACAAGCGTTGTGGCATAAAATCCTTTTGCCTGTTCATCAAAGAAGGGTTTTATTCTATGTAATCCAAAAGCAACTATAAAGTATATTATGGGAATAATGCCAGCTATTCGCAAAGTATTGGGATGACCTATGCCATAATAATGACCCTCAGGTATTCTTTCAAGGGAAAAAATGTCATTAACTAAAGGAGATAAGGATAGAATTGCCATGATTAAAAATAGCTTCTTGTCCTTAGTAAATAAAAAGATAAAACCGTTAATGAATAAAAGAAAGGTAACAATATCAAACATGCTAATAGATGAAGGGTTCCTCCTCGGGTCAGGATCGCCATTGGGATTATGATCTGTATTAGCTTTTGAAAGAAAAATATTGGAGAGTCGAAATGTAGCTCCTCCTAATTCCTTAACAACTTCACTAGCGGGTAAACCCTGATTAAATGGAGAAAGAGATTGCGTACGAGCTGCAATTTGTTCTCCATGACCTAAGCTGTAAGCTAAAAGAGGAAAAGTTATTATAAATAATGTAGTTAAGAAAATAATAATGGAGCGTTTTACTAAATTCCTATTATACTTCCAGTGTCTATAGAAACTAAAAATAGTAAGCCCAATTATTAAAAGCAAAAATGTTCTAAAGCCAACATAGGTATATAAACCTGCGCCCAAAGATAAACCAAGTACAGCATAATAACGGATGTCTTTTGTAGTCCAAGATTTATACAAAAAGACTAAACTCATAATTTGAAAAAAGAGGGAAGGTGAAATTTCATAGGCTAACCGTGAAATAACAACCAGAGGGTAAGAAAATAGCATCATAAAAGCTGTAATGGTTGATAACGTCTTGCCGAAGAAGAGTCTCAAAAGTATATAAAAAGCAGCGACACTTAATGCTCCAAATAGAATGCTTTGCAAACGGATGGCAAAGAGGGTTCTGCCGAATAGTTTTATGCTTGATCCTGTAAAATAGAACAATGGTGTGGGATGACCATAATTAGCTTCAACAAATGGAACATAATCAGACAAAGATAAAACATGCTCGCTTGCTCTCGCAACAGTTATTTCATCACCCTGAACGCCAGGAGTAATAGAGTCAACTTTATAAGAGTAGACGGTAAAAGCAATTAAAAAAAGACCGATTACAAGAAAAATATCTAAAGTATGTTTTTTCAAAAAAATATGTGTATGTTTTATATCAATAGACCATGCAATAATTAATAAGATGTTAAGTATATTTACTAAGACAGCGAACGAAGGAAAATGTTGCGTTACTAAAAAAATCAGAAATAGAAAAATATTTACTACCGATAAAGTGATTAATACTATTTTTGACATAGGCTTATGATA
>DASVYQ010000021.1:0-1646 GCA_036392095.1 Patescibacteria group bacterium | reverse complement strand
AAAAAGTTTTTTTGGTTCTTTTGCTGATCTTTTTATTCCATCTACTGTTTTACAATCTTTTTATGATAATCCTTCTCAGTTTACAAAAATTATTACAGCTAATTTTACAATTGATCAAGTCCTTTTCTTTATTGGGATAATTCTTTTTGTGTTGGCAGTAGTTTTTGGAGCTTATCTATTAAAAAATAAGAAATTTATATTTAAATTATATTTTGCATCTTTTGCTCTTGTTGTTCTATATATACCTCTAGCATTTTTAGCGGCTATTATTGAAAGTGGATTATCTATTACTACTCTTGAAAGTGTACATCATATTTTAACTCCGATTACCATTTGGAGCAGTTTATTGCTAGGTATCTCACTGTATGTCTTATATGAAGAAAAAAGAAAACTTGCAATTATTATGACGTCTTTAATTGTTTTAATAATTTCTTTACTTTCTATGCAGCAAATTTTGTTAACAGTAAATAATAAAAGCTATAAATTAAAAAATTTTTATTCCTCGGTTTTGTTAAGTGTCCCAAAAATTAATAATCCTTATGTTTTTTATTTTTCTTCCGTTACTCCGCCAGTATTAAATCCATTTGTTGTAGGAGATTCGGCAATTCACCAATCAAGTTACCTAGCTGGTTTTTATCATACAAATTATAAAAATATCATTCTTGCAGATAATTTTTCTGATGCGTTACATAAACTCAAAGAAAATAACATTCCTCTAAATAGATTTAATTATTTTTATACCAATCAACAACAAACAAAAAATATTACAAAAGATTTTATTTCCTTCGTCAATGGTAGCTCTTCTTATGCCATTCCATTAATAGATCTTACTTCTTCAAATATAGATAAGCCAAGCTTTTATCCCTACGAATTACATTTTTCATTGCAAGCAGAGCCGGATTTTTCGTCAATCTCTATTAACGATAAAAATACTAGATATAATCCATATTATGATTTACTGTTTAGAAATGCACAGGAAAAATCAACATATACTGTTTTCTCTCCAAACGCTCCAAGTTCTTTAGAAAACTCGGCAGATAAATCATTGGACAATAACCTAAATACATTATGGATACCAAAACAATGGGAAAAAAACGGTGATTCTCTGGTTATTGACATGCGTGCCCAAAAGAGCATTTCTGCAGTTGCTTTTGAGACATCTGGTGCATTCCCTTGGAAACAAAGAAGTCCAACAGAATATACTATCTTCACATCAAATGATGGTTTTTCGTGGCAGCAAATAGTACATGAATCAAAAAATACTCCTCTAATGTCAGGTGAATATTTGTTTCATTCATTTAATCCTACTCAAGCAAGATATGTAAAAATTGTTATTACAAAGACATATGGTAACTTTCCGCCGGCTGTAGATGAAATAGAGATTTTTGACAATCTTTTTTCTGGATTTAATTTTGCTACTTATGCACAAGTAGCTCAAAATCCTTTGCAATATCTCCCTTCTTTAGATATGTTGCAGCAAGTGTATGAAGTGTTATATAAAAACAATTTGAGTTTTTCTATAGATGAAAAGATAGACGCAGATACAATTTGGAAAGATGAAAGAAAACTATTGGTTAAGCTGCAACAAAACTCACAAAATTATATTGTTCCATTTCCTGCAGATGGATATACATTAAAAGCGGTAC
>DASVYQ010000020.1:0-11211 GCA_036392095.1 Patescibacteria group bacterium | reverse complement strand
GCGGATTTACCAAAATTTCCTCTAAATTTAATAATTTTAATATTTCTATTTTTTTTCTGAAAATTTTGAATAATTTGTAGAGATTTATCAACAGATCCATCGTCAATAAAAATTAATTCATAAGACATATGTAACTCTGTTAAAATTGCTGTCAATTCTTTGTAGAATGGGGGAAGGGAGCCTTCTTCATCTTTAACAGGAACAATAACCGATAGCATTTTTTTTGCTTGGTTTTTCATGAGCCTATTATAGCACAGGATATAAAATTTGCTTCATAGTAAAAAAATATCCTCTTTGGTACAATTATACATATCTATGAAGCAACCAATCGTTTCTATTATAGTTCATACCAAAAACTCACAAAGGACAATAGAAGAACACTTGAAAAGCATTAAAAACCAGTCTTACAAATATATAGAAATCATTGCAGTAGATAATCATTCAACAGATAAAACGTTAGAAAATTTAAAAAAATATACAAAAAAGGTATTTACCTACGGTCCAGAAAGGTCAGCACAAAGAAATTTTGGGGTTAAAAAATCAACAGGAGAATATGTGTATGTTCCTGACTCAGATATGGTACTTACAAAAGATGTTGTAAAAGAATGTGTTGAAAAAATAACAAAAAATCCAGAGATTAAAGCTCTTATCATTCCTGAAAAAAGTTTCGGCCAAGGATTTTGGGCGTCTTGTAAAGCATTAGAAAGACAATGCTATCTTGGGGATAATACTATTGAAGCAGCTCGATTTTTTGATAAAAAAGTATTTGTAGCAGTTGGGGGATATGATGAAAAAATAACCGGACCAGAAGATTGGGATTTACCACAAAGAATTAAAAGAAAATATAAGGTCGATAGAATTTCTGCATTTGCCTTACATGATGAAGGTGATTTATCTTTGTTAAGTCTCCTAAAGAAAAAATATTATTATGGCAAAAAGTTGTCAAGATATATTTCAAAACATTCTACTAAAACTAATATTACACAAACAATTTATATTTTACGCCCAGCTTTTTATAAACATTGGCTTTTATTAATAACTCATCCAATAACAGCAATAGGAATGTTTTTTATGTTATCTTTAGAGCAAATTGCTGGATTTTTAGGATTTATTAATGGCAAAGCTGTAACATAATTATGAAAATCGCAATTACTGGAAGTAAAGGATTTTTGGGACAGTATGTAATAAAAGTATTGGAAGGGAATACAATTACAGAATTCAATCATGAAAAGAATTCATTATTCTCTGTCAACTCATTAAAAGATTTTGTTACAGATCAAGACGCAGTTATCCATATTGCAGGACTCAATAGGGCAACAGATTATAATCTATTAAAAACAAATGTATTAGGAACTGCTGGCATTTTAGAGGCAATTAAGCAATTTAATCCAAAGATAAAATTCATTTTTACGTCTTCCGCACAAGTACTGGATATTAAAAATTTATACGGAGTTTCAAAATTAGAAGCAGAAGAAATAATTGAATGGTATACAAAATTAACAGAAATATCAGGTATTATTTTAAGGATCTCAAACATTTATGGTCCAAAAGGGAAACCTTTTTACAATTCTGTTATTGCAACATTTGCTCATTTAATTCAAGAAAATAAACCACTGCAAATAAATGGTGATGGGAATCAAAAAAGGGATTATATATTTGTATCAGACGTTGCAGAAGCAATTAAAAGCGCTTTATATTGCAACAATAAATTTGAAATATTTGATATTTGTTCAAATACCCAAACATCGTTAAATGACATAATAGAAATTAGTTCTAGATTACTTGGTAAAAATATCGCAGTTAGTTATAATAAAGAAGTTCCCTCTTTAGGAGATGCTCATATTCAGTCATTTAAGAGAGCACAAGAAATCCTACAATGGGAGCCTAAAATTTCTCTAGAAGAAGGATTGAGACAAACATTTATATGAACATAAACATAAAAAAATTAGAAATTAAGTCAGATGACAGAGGCTGGCTTACCGAAATTTTAAATGCACAAGAAGTTTACGAAGAAAAATTTGGACAATTAATAGTAACTACTGCTCTGTCTGGTAAGACAAAAGGAAAACATTATCACAAAAGAAAGAAAGAGTGGTTTTGTGTTATAAAAGGAAACGGATTATTATCAATAAAAAATAGAGAAACAGGAGAAGTCTGGGAGCAAGAGATTGGAGAAAACAATATGGTTATTGTTGAAATTCCTGTCGGCATGTGGCATGCAATAGCAAATACAGGAAGTGAAGAAATGTTTTTATTAACATATACCAATGAAACCTTTAACCCACAAGATACAGATACCTATTATGAATAAACCTTTTTCAGGGAAAAATTTTATTGTTGCAACTCATTTCCTTATTTACTCTGCATCTCAAGCCCTGCGTGATTATTTACGAAAGGAAGATGCAAAACTTTTATATATTAGCCACCCATTGCCAGGAGTAAATCCAGATAGAAAAGAGCATTCTTATGCCGAGATTTCAAAAAGTGAAAAAATAAGCGAAAAATTTTCAGCATCTTTAAGATTTAATTTTTTACCATTAGCCATTTTTTATGAGATTTTATTAACACTAAAATGGGTTTATTTGTCAAATCAAGTTTATGAAGTATATATCGGGGTAGATAATATAAATGCATTTGAAGGCATTTTACTTAAAAAATTAGGAAAAGTAAAAAAAGTTGTTTATTACACAATAGATTATTTTCCTATGCGTTACTCTAACAAACTACTTAACTCTTTATATCATTGGTTAGATAAATTTTGTGTAAAAAACGCTGACGAAACGTGGAATGTTTCTTCACAAATGGTACTTGCAAGAGAGAGTCACAATGCTATGGATAGAAAAATATATAATAGACAATTTACTGTTCCAATCGGGGTTTGGTATGAAAAGACAAAACGCGTAGCTTTTTCTAAAATTAATTCCAAGAAATTAGTATTTGTTGGTCATTTAGTTTCGCATATGGGGCTGGATTTAATTCTGAAATCAATCCCTTTAATAAGTAAAAAAAATCCTACGATTGAAGTGGATATTATTGGTGGTGGAGAAGAATTAGAGAATTTAAAAGCACTTGCTCAAAAATTAAAAATAGAAAAGTATATAACATTTTACGGTTGGGTTAGAGATCGAGATAAACTTGAAAAAATTATGCAAGATGCTGCTGTTGGTTTGGCAACCTTTAATACAGAAATTTTGGATGAAAAGGTAAAAAATGCTGATCCTATGAAAATAAAAGATTATATGCTTTTGGGCATGCCTGTTATTCTGACAAATGCTGTTTTGCCAGCGCAAAAAATTGCAGACAGCAAGAGTGGAATCGTGGTACAATACAACCCATCGGACTTAGCAAAGGCTGTAATCTATTTGCTTGAAAATAAGAAAAGATTGGAAGAATACAGGCAAAATGCGCTACAATATGTAAAGCAATTTGACTATAACAAACTTTTTGCTGAAAATCTTGAGAGAGTGTTGGCACGATAATTATGGAAAATATATATAAAGAAGCAATAAAAGGAAAAGTTATTTTAATTACCGGGGGGACAGGTTCTTTTGGAAACTCAGTTGTTGGTAAGCTTACTTCTTATGCTCCAAAAAGAATTATTATTGTAAGCCGTGACGAAAAAAAACAATTTGATATGCGAAACAAATTTAATAGTCCTCTTCTTAAGTTTGTCATTGGAGATGTGAGAGACAAAGATAGTTTTAAGAGCTATTTTGAAAATGTAGACTATGTTTTTCATGCAGCAGCATTAAAACAAGTTCCAACATGTGAATTTTTCCCGATTGAAGCTGTTAAAACCAATATTTTAGGTGCACATAATGTTATAGAAACAGCGATTGAATATAAGGTAAAACGGTTAGTTATTCTAAGTACAGATAAAGCAGTTTATCCAATTAATGCTATGGGGATGAGTAAAGCATTAATGGAAAAAACCATGATTGCAGCAGCAAGAAAAATTACAGAAGCAGAAAATTCTCAAACTGTTCTTTGCGGAGTTAGATATGGGAATGTTTTATATTCCAGAGGTTCAGTTTTGCCTTATTTTGTTGATTTAATGAAAGAAAACAAAAAACTACAAATAACAAATCCTCAAATGACCAGATTTTTATTGCCATTAGAAAAAGCAGTTGATTTAGTTTTATATGCTATGACAAAAGGAAAAAATGGAGATATGTATGTTAGAAAAGCACCAGCTGCAACAATAGAGACCTTAGCAAAAGCCATGTGTCAGCTTTTTGATTATAAAAGGGGATATGAAGAAGTTGGAATTAGAGCAGGAGAAAAAATGCATGAAAGTTTGGTTTCTCAGGAAGAAATGTTTAGAGCAGTAGATCAAGGTAATTACTTTAGAGTACCATCAGAATCTCAAGGGTTAGACTATAACAAATACTTTAAAAGAGGAGAAACAACTGCACTTGAGAAAATTGAGTCATACACATCTGCAAATACAGAAAGACTTACCGTTGATCAAACAATAGCACTTCTTAAAACTATTCCAGAAATCAAAGAAGAAATGGCAAATTTTGCAAAATAATATGAAGCTAAAAGTCATGACAATTCTTGGAACTAGGCCCGAGATTATTCGATTGTCTCGTGTTTTGGTAAAGATGGATGAATATTTTAATCATATTGTTGTCTTTACTTCACAAAGCTATGACTATGAATTAAGCGATATCTTTTTTAAAGAATTAAACCTTCGAAAACCAAATTACACGCTTTCTGTAAAAGCAGACTCTTTGGGAAAGCAAATTGGAAATATTATTTCTCAAACAGAAGAAGTAATGATAAAAGAAAAACCAGATGCACTGCTGGTTTTAGGAGATACCAATAGTGCCTTATCTGCAATTATGGCGAAACGCTTAAAAATTCCAATATTTCATATGGAAGCAGGTAATAGATCTTTTGACTTTGATGTTCCAGAAGAGATTAATAGACGGATTGTAGACCATATAAGTGATTATAATTTAGCATACACAGAGCATAGTAGAAGATATTTACTGCAAGAAGGAATTTTACCTGAGACAATTTTTGTAACTGGGTCTCCATTAACAGAAGTTTTTGATTTTTATAAACAAAAGATTTTAGAATCTAAAATTCTAACCGAATTATCTTTATCAGAAAAAAAATATTTTGTTGTAAGTAGTCATAGAGAAGAAAATGTAGATACAAAAGAAAACTTAGAAAAATTATTTAGCAGTTTAAATGCTTTAGCAGAAGAGTACAAATTACCTATTGTTGTATCACTCCATCCAAGAACAAAAAAAAGATTTGAAGAAGCAAATATTTCTGTTAATAAACTTATTCAACTCCATAAACCTTTTGGTTATTTTGATTATTGTGCGTTACAGAAAAATGCCTTATGCGTTTTGTCAGATAGCGGAACAATCCAGGAAGAATCAGCAATTTTGGATTTTCCGGCAATTCAAATAAGAGTAAGTACAGAGCGTCCAGAAGCTTTTGATAGTGGATCAATACTATTGTCTGGTTTATCAAAGGATTCTATTCTTTCTGCAGTTAATTTAGTTATTAAAGAAACAGAAAAAGGAGAAAAAATGTCTGTTCCATTCGACTATCATGACAAGCAGGTTTCTGGTAAAGTAGTAAAACTCATCATGGGACTTTCCTCAATAAAGAAGTACCATGGTAGAAAATTTGGCAGGTAATACCATGATTAGTAGTCCATTAACGCTTATTGTTAATTTAAGTCTTCGTAGTGTTAGAGTTGTTGTATTTTCAGAACTAGGGGAAAAAGTATATGAAGACTGGCTCCCAATCAGAACCTATGTAAATGAATCATCAGTAGAGCAAGATCCAAACGAATGGTGGGAACTGCTCGTTGTTTTATTAAAAAAAGTTTTTTCTCAAGAAGATTTAAAAAACAGAATAAAATATCTAACTGTTACCTCTTCTGCCATGTGTCTTGTTATGGTAGATAATAAAGGAAATGTTTTAGAAAAATCCATGATGGTTTCAGATAAACGAGCTCAGGAAGAAAGTAAATTATTTTTAGAAAAATTTCCTGATTTTTTTGATAAAGAAAAATCTATAAAAGCAGAGCCGGGTTTTATGTTGCCAAAAATTGTATGGCTTAAAAAAAATAATCCAAAAATATTTAGGAAAACAGCAAAATTTATGTCTTCCAATGATTTTCTTTTGTTTAAACTTACCGGAGAATTTGTTACAGATACGTTAAATGCTGAAAAATTTTATTATTCTCAAAAAAGTAAAGATTATCCTAACAAACTACTTGAGCTGGCAGGCATTTCTGTTAAGCAATTACCAAGAGTTACAAACCTAGGTAGCACTGTTGGGTTTATTATTCCTCAAGTACAAAAAGAAATGAAAAGTAAACAAAAAATAACAGTCTTCCTTTCAACATATGACGCAATATGCTCACTAATTGGTAGCAGTACTTTTACAGAAGGAGAATTAAATAATGTTTGTGGTACATGTTCTTCTTATAGAATGTTCTTAAAAGAAGTTCCTGATAAAAAACATCATTTATTAGTTCAGCATATGTCTTCTGAAGATTTATTTATTGTGGGTGCATCAAACAATTTAGAAGGCGGTGTATTAGAGTGGGCAAAAGAATGTTTCTATGGAGATAATTACTTAAAAGATGATGATTTTTTATATTCATTAATGCAGACAGAAGCAAAAGAAAGCGAATTAGGAGCAAATGGAATAGTATTCTTACCATATTTAATGGGTGAGCGAATGCCTTTTTCTGATCCAGATGTAAGAGGAAGTTTTTTTGGTATAGAACGCTTTCATAGTAGAAAAGATATTATTAGAAGCATTTTTGAAGCTGTTTCTTTTCAGGCAAAGTTAATGCTTGAAGAGTTTGAAAAAAATGGGTTTACTCTTTCTTCTGTTACCATGTCTGGTGGAATGTCTAAAATGCCATTTGCTGCACAAATGCGAGCAGATATTTTAGGATTGCCTGTAAATGTTTTATCAGAGGTAGAAACAACTGCCCTTGGGGCTTTTATTTTAACTCTTAGGGCAAGAAAAAAGCTTAAAAATATTAAAGACGTAGAAAAACTTGTATCAATAAAGCAAACATATTTGCCTAATATGCACAACCACAATTGTTATGCGAGCCTTTATATTTTATACAAGCAGTTGTATACTGAGCAAAGAGAAATGTTTAAAAAAAGAAAGGAAATCTTAAAAAAGATTTCTCATTATAGAAAGAAGGTATTGGAAAATTTATGAAAATTTTATATTTAATGGCAGGAAGAGCCTCAAGATTTAAAGAAGTAGGATACAAAGTACCAAAACCACTTATAGAAGTAAGAGGAAAACCAATGGTTGAATGGGCTACTGATTCTTTAGGTTTTCTTAAAAATGCTGATTTGCTATTTCTATGTCTTGCAGAACACGAAAAAAACTTCCAAATTTCAAGTATTCTTAAGAAAATGTATGGAAAAAGGGCTGAAGTTATTATTATAGATAGAATTACTCAAGGGGCCGCAGAAACAGCACTTTTAGCAAAAAATCTTATTAATACAGATGAAGAATTAATAATTTCTAATGCTGATCAATATTTTACCTGTAAAGCTTTTGAGCAGGAATTAGCAAAAAAAGAAAAAAACTACACAGGACTTATTCCAGTTTTTGAAGCAACACATCCTAGATGGAGCTTTGCAAAAGTAAATGAAGCAGGTTTTGTAACAGAAGTTGCAGAAAAAGTACCAATATCAAATAATGCAACTGTTGGTGTCTATTATTTTAAACATGGAAAAGACTTTGTTTGGGCTGCAGAACAAATGATAGAAAAAGATATAAGAAGAAATAATGAGTTTTATATTTGCCCAATTTTTAATGAGCTCATTGGAAGAGGAGACAAGATTAAAGCGGTAACTGCAAATACTATGTGGAGTATGGGAACCCCCGAAGATGTAACCTATTTTGAAAGATATTTTAAAGGGTAATTCTATTTGGTAAATCCGCACTCTTTTTGACACACATTGCAAAATCCTTTAATTCTTTTTTTTGTTTCTACAATTTTTTCTAATTTCTTTCCGCAAAAGCAAACATATCCACGAATAATTGCTGGATTGCCAAAAACTAACGCGTGATTTGGGACATTTTTAGTAACAACAGATCCTGCACCAACCATTGCCCATTCTCCTACTTTTTTTCCGCAAACAACAACAGATCCTGCACCAATGGATGCACCTTTTTTAATACTTGTTTTACTAATATTCCAATCTGTTGCTTTTTTTATTGTTCCATCTGGGTTTATTGCTCTTGGATATAAATCATTGGTAAATACAACTTGTGGACCTATAAAAACGCCATCTTCTATTGTTACACCATCATATACTGCAACAAATTCCTGAATTTTTACATTTGATCCGATTTTTACATGGCTATCTATTGAGACACCTCGTGCAATAATACAATCTTTTCCAATAATTGCATGATCTCTTACAACTGCATAATTCCATATTTTTGTATTTTTCCCAATAGTAGATTTTGGAGATATTTCAGCAGTAGTATGAGCAAAAAATAATTTTTTTTTAATCATATTATTCAAAAAGTGCAATTTTTAATGCTTCCTGAGCAAATTTTGAATTAATTTTTTCCTTTTTATGGATTGATTCTAAAAAATAAGTTAATTCTTCTGTTAGTGGCTCTTTTTTTGCTACAGAGATATTGATTATGTCTGGTTCTGAGAATAATAAAATATAATCAGAATAATTTTTTGAAGCTTGTTTAAATTTATTATAGTTACTTTTAAAGAATTCAATTTTTTGTGTTATATAATCCATTTCTAAGTATCCTTCGGATCCCGTAATTGTTAGTTTTCTTATTTTAACTGGACTTATCCAATTTGCTTGAATATATGCTGAAGCTCTTTTAAATTTTAGAAAAAATTCTACTGAATCTTCCCGCTTTGTAATGTGGTTTTTTTGTTTATTAACAGTTATTGATTGGGGAATTTCATCCAAAAGATAATTTACAATATCAATATCATGAATTGCTAAATCAACTGCAATATTTGCATCTTTAATTTGAGGGGGAAAGCCTCCAACTCTTCGAGCTGTTATTGCTGTAATTTTTCCTAAGTCCCCTTTTTTAATTAATTCCTTCACTTTTTTAACTGCTGGGTTAAATCGTTCAATATGACCTACAAGCAGAGATATCCTATTTTTAGAAGCTAGTTGTAATATTTTTTTTGCTTCTTCAAGAGTAGTAGCAATTGGTTTTTCTAAAAGAATATTAATTTTTTTTGCAATACAATAACTAGCAACAACAAAATGCAATGATGTTGGTACACAAATTGAAAGTGCATCAATTTTTTCCTGTTTGATCATTTCTTTATAATCGGAGTAATATTTTGCATGATATTTATTTGCAAGTGTTTCTCCTAATTGTTTATTTACATCAGATACTGCGACTAATTTTGCAAATGGGATTTGAGAGTAAGCGCGTAAGTGATTTTTTCCCATATTTCCAACGCCTATAACCGCAACATGAAGAGAATTATTCTTTTTCATATAAAATCGCCTCAATTGTAATTGATATGTTTTGTTTAAGCAAGGATTAGTTGTGAGGAATTAAGGAAACATTTTGAATTTGAAAGGCCCCACTATAAGCAGGAGCTACAAATATAAGTTTTCTTAAAACACTTCCATAACAATCTATTGGTGCGGACACTTGTTGTGTTGTAGTTGTATTTAATGAAATTTGTACTGCTTTCCATATACCAGGGGTTTCTTCTGTCATATCTTTTTTTTGTAAATTCCAATCACTTTCTTCTGCGCATGCATAAAAAACAGTCATTGCATTAAATTGGCTATTTGATAAAAGCTCTGTTAACACATTTTGGCCATTTATATAGTGAAAACTAGCCCATTTATTTTCAAAAAGTATTAGAGGTGTAAATGTTAATGCTTCTTGGGGATCTAATATTATTTCATCTAGCATAATTGGGTTATGTGTTGTTTTAGTAATATGTATCTCCCATGTATTTGTTGTTTCAGAATATAGGGGTAATTCATACAGTAATCCATTATTTGGACTTCCTGGGATAGACGTTATGTTATATCCTGAAAATAACGTGTCATGAGTTTGTGGATTTATTACGGTTACATTTACAGGTGCATTTGCATTACTTCCAGGTGGAACATTTAATAAAATCCTTCCCAGTGCAACTGGTTGTGGTAATGTAATAGTAATGGTTGTTGGAGTTGTATTGGCTCTATAGAATTTACCCTTATCGGGAGAATTTTTAGGTGTATATTTCCCATCAAATAATGCAGCTGTTGTAATATTATTTATATTAGGGTCCATTTCAGATGCCGGTTCTATGTCAGAGACACTCACTTGAGCTTCTTTTCTATAAAGTTCTCTTGTATTTAAAATTGAAAGAGCTTGTTGCATAGAATCAGGTAAAAAAGATGTAATTTGCACACTATTATCCATTGGTAGTGCTAATTTTTTATTAATTTCGTCTGAAGAGCTAATTATTGGGCTATCTTCTACATAATTCCACAACGACAATGGGAATAATGGCTTTTGAAGTGTTTTCCCAACAATATATAAATCAAAATAAGGACTAACAAATGATTGCATATTGCTTCGAACCGTAAATGAGATATTTCGAGGCAAGAAAAATCTTGTATTTAAGTCTGGAGAAACATATGTTCCTCGGTTAATTATACTTACACTTTGCTTCTGTAGCATTTGGGATTCAATTGAAAAACTTGGTAATAAGTTTATGGTTGGTAACTTTTTAGAAGTTATTTCATTTTTTGCAAGATCAGAAATATTTTTAAATGTCATGGTTGGAGGATTATTGTAAAAAACATATATATTTTTTAAATCAAATAAAGAAGATATCTTGACAAAGTTATCTAAACTATTTGTATACGTAAGTTCACTAAATTTATAGAACGCATATAGCCATGTTGGCCCCCCAATTTTTGCTTCGATTGCATTTACAGTAGGATTTGCAGAAAAAAGCAGCTTTTTCTCTCCGTTCCTAGGAACCATAGCAAAAATTTTATCAGGAATAGTTCTTTGCATAACCATATCTGCGAGAGCTTGTGTTTGGTTTTGGATATTAAGATAGGAGTAATAAGTAAAAAGACCAATAAATGCAATCACTGCAATACCAAACCATTTTCTCGATTTTTGCCACAATACCATTAGCAAAATTCCGATTAACAAACTTATTCCTGCACTTGCTATATAAAC
>DASVYQ010000019.1:0-1789 GCA_036392095.1 Patescibacteria group bacterium | reverse complement strand
GAAAGATTTCCTCCTGCAGAGCGATATATTTGTACGGCGCGATCAATATCTTGCGGAGAATTTGCATTTCGCACGTGAGCAGCTAATTGGGGGTTTGTTTGCAGTAATCCAACAGATGCTTTATTTGCAGCTTCGTTAGCTTGATTTAATTGTGCATATGATACAGCCATAATTATGATTGTTTAATATTTTGTTGTGTGGGTTGATTATTTGCATTTTCCTGAGATGTCGTAATATTTTTCTGAGCCAGAAGTTCTTCTGGATTTGAAGTAATAATTGTATGTTCAAATGGTGCAGAAACAACTTTTATCGCTACATGGCTTTGTCCGGCAAAGAAAAGTCCTTCTCCGACACCAGCAGATAAAAGAAGTTGTCTTTCTCCGCCAGATAAATTAAATGTATGAGTGATTTCAGGAATAGATGATGTTGATTGTTTTAATAGAATTTGGATAGAGGAATTAGATAGAATTGCTCTGCCATATTCTGTTGCTAAGAAATCTTCTACGTCTTGAGAGGCGGTGGTAAGTCCTAAATAATATTTTCTGGCTCTTTTTGCAATACCAAACATAAATGAAGCGCTGTCTTCATAACGCATTAAGTACCATGCTTCATCAACAATAAGTAATCGTTTTTTTAAGGATTTTCTGACTCTTGTCCAAATAAAATCAAGGATAATATGCATGGCAATTGGACGTAATTCATCTTCAATATCTCGTAGAGAAAAAACAGTAAGTTGATTTGTAATATTAAAATTGGATTGTTGATTAAAAATTCCTGCCAAGCTTCCAGTTATAAACTTTTCAAGTCGAAGGACCAATTCTTTTGCTTCAGGTTCTAGCATTTTTGTTAAAACAACATATAAGTCCTGCATCATGGGAGGTTCTTTGGTTTGGGTTTCTGGATCTTGAGTTATTCCTTTAGAGGCATATGTTTGTACCAATGCTTTATCAAGTATTGCATCCATTGCGGCAGTCATTGTTCCAAGAGCAATTTTTAATAATCCTCTTAAAGATAAAATTTTTAATCCTAAT
This sequence comes from Patescibacteria group bacterium, assembly GCA_036392095.1. Taxonomy (GTDB): domain Bacteria; phylum Patescibacteriota; class Microgenomatia; order Levybacterales; family UBA12049; genus PPGL01. The sequence continues at coordinate 758 of DASVYQ010000019.1, read as the reverse complement.
TCGTTTTCTCCTTCTTCATATAATCCCGAAAGATCAAACGGATTAATTTTTACGGGAGATGTTTGAGAAAATAAAACATATTCTCCATTTAGCGTTTCAATTACTTTTTGATACTCATTTTCAGGATCAATAATGATAACATCTGCGCCAAACATGTAGCTTCTTAGAATCTCTAGCTTTAACAAATACGATTTTCCAGAACCAGATTTTCCAAAAACAATTTCATTCGCATTTTCTAAGCTAAATCTATCAAAAATAATTAATGAAGAATTTTTTTGATTTATTCCATAAAGAATTCCCTTATTTTGTGTAAGTGTGGCAGAAGAAAAAGGGAAAGTAGAAGCAAGAGAGGTAGTATCCATGTTGCGTGTTAAATAGAGTCTGTCAGATCCCATAGGCAGTGTTGTTTTAAAGGATTCTTCCATTTGCAGTGTTGCTGCTTTTGGAGCCAAAAGCATGGAAGCAAGGGTTGTTGTTAATTTTTTTGTTTCATCTTGTAATTCTTTAATACTGTTTGCAGAAATAGTTATATACAATCCAAACTGAAAAAAGCGTTCGATGCCTTTTGCAAGAGAGTCTTGCAATGACAAAGCATCTTCAAGAGCAGCAGAGACTGAAGGATTAATAACTTGGCCTCTTTCGGTATCTGAAGCAATTGTTGCTTCCATTTCTGCAATTTTTCTTTGCAGACTAGAAATAACTTCTGATGCTTGTTCAGGATAGATAAAAAATGAAAGATTTAATTCATTTTCAAAATC
>DASVYQ010000018.1:0-15643 GCA_036392095.1 Patescibacteria group bacterium | reverse complement strand
AACAGAAGCTCAACAAGTGGACAAATTATACCAAGTAGTGGAATAGTTGATACATCTACAAAAAAAGTTATTACAACTGTTAGCTGGGGAGCTCCAATTGCTTCTTCTGTTAGCTCAACTGATTATTATCATAGATTTGTTAATAATAGCGCAATTACACAAACAACCCAGGCAGATTTTAACGGAGATGTATTAAACGGCACAGAAACAACAAATACCAGCGGGGGAGAATTCCAAATAGAAAGCTGGTCGGTTCCAACCAATCTTGCTTCAGTTACAAGTCCAGGTAATAAAAATGCTACAGCTGTTGTCGCAAATGCTCATTATGTTTTTGTTGGAACACAGGTTCAGGCGGGCGGAGAATTCTACACTTATGATACAACTACATATTTGCAAGCTGCAAATCCACTTATATTTGGTGCAAATATTATTGAGATGGCAATATCTGGGAATTACGTTTATGTAATTATTAATAACAATGCAGCTACCCTAAAAATTGTTGATATTTCAAATCCAACAGCTCCAAGTATTGTTGGCTCTCTCAATTTAGGGGCGGTGGGATCCTCTATTGCTGTGAATAATGGATATGCATTTATTGGTTCTAACGCTAACCTTTGGATTGTAAACGTAACAACTCCATCTGCTCCAGTTTTGACTGGGTCCTATGGAGTTAGTAGCAGTATAACTGGGGTTGCTGTCTCTGCAGATGGTAATTATGCATATTTATCTCTTAATAGAAACAATAACCAGCTTATGATTTTGTCTACCAGTAATAAAAGTACACCATCACTTGTTACAACATATAGTGTAACCGCAAATAATTCGTTATGTATTTTTGCAAGTGGTAATTATGTATATCTGGGAACAGGAAACAGTCCCGGGCAGGAATTTCTTGTTATAAATGTTTCAAATCCCGCAAGTCCTTCCAAGTCTGGTGGTTTTGAGGTTGGTGCAAATCTTAACAGGATTTTTGTGTTTAATGGCATTGCATTTTTGGCGAGCACTTCCACGGGCCAACAAGTACGAATTCTTAATGTTAATGATCCAACAAACGTTACTCAAATTAGTACATATAATCTGGGTCAAAATGGCAATGATGTTTATTTTTACAATTCAAAATTATTTGTCGCAGTAGCAAGAAATGTTAATCAATTACTCGTTTTTGCAGGTGGGGGGGGAGGAACGTATTTTAATGCAGGAACTCTTGAATCAAATACTTTAGATTTGGGAGCAAATGTTGCATTAAATAATATTACCTGGAGTGTTTCAAGCCCTTCTGCAACGACAACACAATTTCAATTGGCAATTAATACAGATAATACAACGTGGAATTATTTTGGACCTGATGGTACAAGTAATACATATTTTGCTCTTAACACGTTAATTCCCCTTGATCATATTAACGGCAGATATGTTAGATATAAATCTTTTTTAACAGGAAATACGTCAAATACGCCAATTGTAAGTAGTGTAAGCATTAATTATTCGCCATGAAAAAAGTATTTAAAACATATTCTGGATTTACACTTGTTGAATTATTGTTATACATGGGCCTTTTGGCAATGTTTCTAGTTGTATTATCACAACTTTTTATTTCTATAATGGATATTGCACTTTCTAGTAGTGCAACATCTAACCTTGCTCAGGATTCCAGATTTCTGCTTGCTCGTTTTTCTTATGACATTACTCGTGCCCAGGCAATTACTATTCCGGCCGGTATGGGGCAAACAAGCAGCTCTTTGCGTTTACTTATTGGTGGGGTGCAATATGACTATTCCCTTAATGGTACAAATTTACAGCTTGTAACTGGTGCAAATACAGATAATCTTAATGGATCTGATACTCAAATTTCTAATCTTAGTTTTACAAAAATTGGAAATCCTCCGGGAAAACCAACTGTCAAAATAACATTTACTATTGCGAGTCATGCTCAGGTATCTAAAGGACTTGAAACACAAACATTTACAACAACAATTGGGACAAGATAACTATGAAAAATAATGGACAAGCTTTAATTTCTCTTTTGGTATTTGCAGTTGTGGGGATGATAGTTGTGACTGGTGCTGTTGCGGTAATGATTATTAATATGAGTACAACAACAACATTTGCCTTAGGTGATGAAACCTATCAAGTTGCAGAAGCTGGTGTCGAAAATGGTATTTTACGTTTTTTACGAAACAGCAATTATACAGGTGAAACTTTACCAATTGGTAATGGAAGTGCTACGATAACAGTAAGTGGAAATCCAACAGTTACCATAACATCTGAGGGTGTTATTGGAAATGACCATAGACGGTTGCAAGTAGTTGGCACTTACAGTAATAATATATTTACCATTACCAGTTGGACAGAAATAAATTAGCTATGTTTTCTTCAAAACCAAAAAATATTATTTATATAACTGCAAAATCTTTGGCTATAAGAGGAGAAGGGATTTCACAAACAGAAGTTCTTACATTTGTCCCGGACAGTATTAAAAATTTAGAAGTAACCAATAAAGAAAGCTTTAAAACTGCAATTTTCACGTTTATTGGAAAAATAGATATAAAGCGGCAAAAAATATTATGTGTTTTAGGAGAAGATTTGTTATTTGAAAAAAGACTTGAATATACAAATATTGAGCAAGTAAAACAAGAAAGAGAAAAATTTATTTCAGAGTTACCATTTAATCCTGACCATATTGTATGTATAACCTTGGCAAAAGAAAAAGAAGTTTATTTTGTTGCAACAAATAAAGATATTTATACGCTAGCAAAAGAAGCATTTGAAAGTATGGGTTGGAAATTTGAAGCTGTTGTTCCAATTTTTGTTTTTCCAAGTTTACGTGGCAAAGAATCATTTTCTCCTGAAGAAATAAAAGCAATTATTTCTAATAAAAAAATTATTAAAGCGGCAAATTTCTTAGATGTTGCCAATGGAGCAACTGCAATTGTTGAAGAAAAAACTCTATTACCAGAAGTAAAAGAAGCTTCTGCTAAGCCTTTGGAAGAAAATGAAGCAAAAGAAGAGAAAACTCCTGCTTTTGCAGAAAAAAGACCGGGATTTGTTACAGAACATATAGAAGAACCAGAATCTCCAAAAACAGAAACGCCAACAATTTTGCCTATTGCACAAAAAAAGAAATCAAAAAAGTTTATAGGAATACTTATTATTGTTATTATTTTAGCAATTGTTGGAGGTGGATATTATCTAACTAGTCAAAAAGGTGCTGCTCTTAAATTTGCATTTGCAAATCCAACTGCAACACCAATGCCAACAGTTGTTCCAACAAGTACACCTATTCCAACGCCATCTATTGCTAAAAAAGATGTAGTTGTAGAAGTTCTTAACGGAACAACAATTGCAGGTCTTGCTGGGAAAATAAAAACACAATTAGTAGATGCAGGATATACCAATACAACATCTGGGAATGCACCAACACAAGATACAACTACAACAACAGTTGCATTCTCAAGTAAAGTTTCTCAAGAATACCAGACAGATATTGTTAGTTTACTTAAAAAAACTTTTACAAATGTAACTGTTGATACAACAGTATTAACAGGATCTACAGATGTAAAAATTATCACCGGTACTCCTTGACAAGAAAATTTAAAAGTGTTTTGCTAGATATAGCACAAACAAGATATTTGATGAAAATCTTTTGTAAGAAAAACGGTTTTACTCTTATAGAGGTTTTAGTAGTTATTGCAATTCTTGCAATTCTATTTTCTTTAGTCTTAATTGCTATAAACCCTGGGAGACAATTCTCACAGGCAAACAATACAAAACGAAGAAGTGATGTGAATGCCTTGTTGAATGCAATTCATCAATATGCAGCAGATAATAAGGGAACTTTGCCAACTGGGATAACAACAAGTGTACAGAATATAAAAACCGGCGGAGCAGATATTTGCTCTGCAATTGTTCCAACATATATTGCAGCAATGCCAACAGATCCGACAACAGGTACTACGTTTACTAATTGTTCAACAAGCTATGACACAGGTTATACCGTTGTATTAACAGCAAGTGGTAGCGGTAATAGAATAACAGTTGCAGCACCTGCTGCAGAACTTAGTCAAACAGTTAGCATATCAAGATAATTTACTTGACAAGACAGCAAAAATAGTACAACAATAGATTGTGAGGAAAATATTTACTCCAGTTATATTCATTCTTTTTGTAGCTTTTTTTGGAAGCTTATTTGCACAATCAAGTTTTGCATACTCAAGACCTCAAGTATTAGGTTTGGCAACAACACAAATAGAATTGCCTCCAACATCAGAAGGACCTGGTTATATTTTACCTGACAGTCCATTTTACTTTTTAGATCTTATAAAACAACAAGTTAGAATTTTCTTTGCATTTACTCCACTGCAGAAGGCACAAGTATATAACTCTATAGCCGGAGAGAGAATTGCCGAATTACGATTTGAATTGGCAAAAGGAAATTTAGATGCTTCTTTAACTGCTCTTCAGGGATTACGAGATAATACGCGAAATTCTGCAAAAGAAATGGAACAGGCAAAATTTGGCGGAAACAATGTGCAAAGTATTGCCCAAGAGCTTAATAGATCAATTGCAGAGCATCAAAAAATCTTAGATATTGCAGAGAAAGAAACAACAGGAGAATTAAAAGCAGAAGTTGGGGTTGCTCAAACAGCATTGTCTGATGCAAAAGGAGTAGCGGAAGAGGGATTACCAGCAGATGAATTAGCAAATGCTGTACAAGACGATTTAGTAAGAGATGCTTCTCGATTTGCTACAAATACAACAGATGCAGCAACACAATTAAAGATTAGTTTAGATTTATTGCAGCAACAGGCAACAATTGCGGCCAAAGAAAATTTGGCGGCAAGAGAAGCAGCACTACAAAAAGCCATTGAAGAGAAAAATAAAGCATTGCAAGCAGTAGAACAAACTAACCTAAACCAAGAAAAAGAAAAAACAAGTTTATCAGAGTCTTTACAAGCTCAGGCTGCAGCAGAAGCTCAAGAAGTAATTAATAGAGCATCTACTGTTGCCAATACTGTGCAATCAAGTCTTCAAGTCATGCAGGGTATTACTCCAACCCCTTCGCTTAAAAAATAATTACCCCTATAGTAAAGTTTTGGTATAATGCTTGTATGATAAAACTTGGTGCCAAAGAATTAAGAACAACTGTAGCTGAAGAAGAACAAAAAAAGCTTCTTAAAAAAAATCCAATTTATATTATTTGCGATAATATCATTGATACGTATAATGTTGGATCAATTTTTAGATTAGCTGATGCTGTAGCAGCAGAAAAAGTATTTCTTTGTGGTATAACCGAAACACCACCAAATACCCGCATTAAAAAAGCTTCGATTAATACAACAGAATGGGTAGATTGGGAGTATTTTAGTTCCACAACGGATGCAATAAAAGCACTAAGAGAACAAGTGCCGCATATTCAAATTGTGGCTGTAGAACAGGATAAACGATCTGTTCCATTTAGTAAAGCAGGGTACAAATTTCCGATTGCTTTAATGGTTAGTAATGAAACAACAGGAGCAACCCAAGATGTACTAGATGCAGTAGATACTATTGTAGAAATGCCAATGTTTGGAGTAAATAAAAGTTTAAATGTTATGGTTTCTTTGGGAATTGTACTTTATCAAGTTATTCAGAAACTTTCATAAAAAGTTTATTTCTTACCAATTGACAAAATTGTAGATTCAGGTATAATTGATTTTGGTATGTAAAAAGCCTTAGCCAAAGCAATTGGGAACAATATCCCGCTTTAGGCGGGTTTTTTCATCTTAAATTTAGAAGCTCTTTAATAAAATAGTACAGCACATTCACACTTCCTTAATAATCGGGAAGTGGTAGGAACTTTTCATTTCTTTTTGAGAATTTGATCCTGGTTCAGGATGAATGCTGGCGGCGTGCCTTAAGCATGCAAGTCGAACGGGAGAGTCGCAAGACAATTCAGTGGCGGACGGGTGAGTAACGCGTAGAAATTTACCCCTCAATGGACCACAGCTCGTCGAAAGACGGGGTAATAGTCCATGGTCTCGCAAGAGTAAAGATCTTAACTGATCGTTGAGGGAGAAGTCTGCGTCCTATCAGCTAGTTGGTGGGGTAACGGCCTACCAAGGCAATGACGGGTAGCTGGTCTGAGAGGATGGTCAGCCACAACTGCACTGAGACACGGGCAGTACACCTACGGGTGGCAGCAACTGGGAATATTGCGCAATGGACGAAAGTCTGACGCAGCGACGCCGCGTGGAGGAAGACGGCCTTAGGGTTGTAAACTCCTTTTGCCAAGCTATTCACGGCTTGGAGAATAAGCATCTACTAACTACGTGCCAGAAGTCTCGGTAATACGTAGGATGCAAGCATTATCCGGATTCATTGGGCGTAAAGTGTGCGTAGGCGCTTTGATGAGTCGTACTTTAAAGCCTTAGGCTTACCCTAAGAATTGGGTACGATACTATCAAGGTTGAGGATTGGCAGGGATGCTGGAACAGTAAGTGTAGCAGTGAAATGCGTTGATATTTACTGGAACACCAAAGGCGAAGGCAAGCATCTGGGCTATTCCTGACGCTGTGGCACGAAAGCTAGGGGAGCGAAACAGATTAGAGACCTGTGTAGTCCTAGCCGTAAACGATGTCTGCTAGCTCTTAGGCAACTAGGGGTGTAAGCTAACGCGTTAAGCAGACCGCCTGGGGAGTACGGCCGCAAGGCTAAAACTCAAAGGAATTGACGGGGACCCGCACAACCAGTGGAGCGTGTGGTTCAATTAGAGACGAAACTATAGACCTCACCAGGGTTTGACATACTAGCGTCCTATTCCCTAGAAATAGGGGAAAGTCGCAAGAAGGCTAGTACAGGTGCTGCATGGCTGTCGTCAGCTCGTGCCGTGAGGTGTTCCCTTAAGTGGGGAAACGAGCGCAACCCGCATCTAATGTTACATATTCATTAGAAACTGACCTTGCTTAAACAAGGAAGGAAGGAGCGGAAGACGTCAAGTCAGCACGGCCCTTATACCCTGGGCCACACACACACTACAATGGCGAAAAACAATGAGCAGCAAGCCGGTAACGGCAAGCAAATCTCTGAAATTTCGCCTCAGTTCAGATTGGGGTCTGCAACCCGACCTCATGAAGCCGGAATTGGTAGTAATCGCGAATCAGCATGTCGCGGTGAATACGTTCTCGGGTCTTGTACACACCGCCCGTCAAGGCAGCAAAGTTGGGGGTAGCCGAACATCGTCCTCGTGGCGATGGAGGCTAACACCAGCGATGAAGCTTAAGTCGTAACAAGGTATCCCTAGCCGAAGCTGGGGATGGATCACCTCCTTTCTAAAAAAAAGAGAGAAGGTACGGCAAGTTTGCGCTATTACGGATAAGAAACAGCTAAAAGTAACATTTTAGATACGCCTTATCAATAGGATAACGTGAACAAGTACACCTGCGTCTGGTAGCACGCATCTTAGGCCTAAACCTAAGGAAAGATACTACTATTTTTGTCCCTACCACTTTTTGATTTTTAAGGAATGAGCTGTTACTCAAAAAATTCCCGCTTATGGCGGGTTTTTTTGTGGAAATTTTCTTAAAAGAAGTTATATAACGAGGTACTTATCTCTATATTTTTTAATTAATTCTCTTGAAGTTTTGCCTAATCTTTTTATTGTTGCATGTTTTGGAACTAATTTTTTTATAAAATATGGGTTTGCTCTCAAAGCGAGTAAAGATTTTTCGTGTTTCTGCAATGTTTTTATAAATCTGTATGGGTATTCAAAATATGGTTCTAATTTTTGGAATCTTCGTGGAGAGGATTCCACAATAAGCGTTTTATCAAAGTTCATTTCTCCAAGTCTTGCAATATGGATTGCTAAATCAACATCTTCGTGAACATCTGCATCATTTGGGCATGTTTCATCTTTAATTTTTTCCCAAGCATCTTTTCTTATTGCCATATTAGGCCCAAATAAACAATCATGTTTTAAAGCTTGTCTAAATGTTCTATTTAGTGCAAAGTTATTTGGCCAATTATGTAGCTGAATGAATTCTGGAACATGATAATAATGTGCGGGGCCAGAAAATCCTACAAGTTTTGGGTTTTGTGCAAAAGCTTTTTTTACTCTTGTTATCCAATCTTTTGGTAAAATTGTATCTGCATCGGTTCTTGCAATAATGTCATATTGTGCTGCGTTAAATCCTGCATTTCTTGCAGGAGTAATTCCTTGTTTTTTCTCATGTAATAAAATAACTGGATATTTTTTGGCAATTGCGACAGTATTATCAATGGAATTGTTATCAACAATTATGACTTCATCTGGTTTCTCATTTTGAGCGAAAACACTGTCCAAACAATTAGCTAAATATTTTTCTTCATTGTATACGGGGATGACCATGGAGACTTTCATAGCTTTATTATATCTTTTTTCTGCAACATTTGCTCATAAATCTTTTCTAAGGTATTAACATAAGAAACAATGGACAATTGTTTTGATTTCTGAAGACTTTTTTCCCCAAATTTTTTTATTAGTTTTTTGTTGGTAATAATTTTTTCCAAAGAGGCAGCAATGCTGGTAGGATTTTTTGCAGCTAAATAGCCATTGATACCATGTTCAATTAATTCACTAACTGCCTTGTCTTTTACTGCAACTAAAGGTTTCCCTGATGCCAATGCTTCTATAACTACTGTTGGAAAATTGTCTGTGTCACTGGTAAAAAGGACAACATCGGCAGCTTTATTGGCACTTGCTATCATTTTTCTATCAAGAAAACCTGTTATAAAAACATTTCTTGCAAGTCCTAATTTAAAAATAAGTTGTTCAAGTTGTTTCCTTTTTTTCCCATCACCAATAATAACCAGTTGAATAGTAGGCATAGTTTTTCTTAATTTTTGGATGCTTCTTATAGCAAGTGCAACATTTTTCCCTTGCTCTAAAATTCCGGTAATTACAACAAGAGGCCTTTGGGGGTCAATAAAAAATTTACTCACAAAATCATATGATTTTGCTTTTTGGAAAAGTGCTATATCTATGCCATTATGCAATAGCTGAATAGGTGTTTTCACTCTCATTTTATGTAGCTCAGCTTTTGCTTTTAATGATGGTGCTAAAATAAGAGCGTGCTCTTTAAAATAATCGCGCCCTACTAGATTAGCAACAGGGTGAGTTATTGTTTTTGCCCATGGAGCAATCCAGTCTACATATTGGCGTAAAAATGTATGAAACGTTGCAATGACAGGAAGTTGTTTTTTTTCTGCTATTCTCATGCCAAAATAACCTGTTAAAAACAAATGATTATGAACGATATCAATGGGGAGAGATAGGATTTTTCTCTCTATTTTTGAGTCAAATGGAATGGTAAATTGGTCTTTTGCCCGAATAGGAAGGGGGAAAGCAGGAAGGTAATATACGTCTTTTTCTTTTTTTTGCTTTTTTAGCTTTGGAGCTACAATAATTACCCTGTGCCCTCGTTTTTGAAGTTCTTCTTTGAGAATTACTATATGACTTACTATTCCATTTACCGTTGGAGTATACTGGTCGGTAGTAAAGAGTATCGTTAATTTTTTCATAGGTACTTATTATAAGCTAATAGAGGATATTCTACAAATGATGTGGTCTTTAAAAAAGAAGCTGATTTTGATATACTTGTAGATAGACCTTTGAGGCAGCGTGGATTCAGAATTGGCGCGTTGGCGAAGTGGTAACGCAGGAGTCTGCAAAACTTCCATGCAGCGGTTCGAATCCGCTACGCGCCTCAGTATTTATGGGAAATCCTGAATTTGAGCCAGAAAGAACAGAAGCAGAGGTAGCAGAAGTAAAGCGCAGAAAAATTGAGAATGCCGAGAAAAAACAAGAAGAAAACGAGAGTGGATATAGCGAAAAAGAGCAGGCATTAGATATAGAAATGCGCACTGGAGATTTAAGTGCTCTTAAAAAGAGTAAAGCATATCAATCTCTTTCTGCTTCGGGGAAAGCACTTGTTGCATACAAGACTGTATCCAACAAGTTAGGCTATTTATTAGAAGTATATGCAAAATTATCTATTGCAGATTTGCATAGGGCTCAAAAGTTAATGGCAGAAATTGCACAGTTAAGGATTTTACAGAGTTTGTTATTTAACAAATTAATCGGAAAAACAGAAGCAGAGTTAGATAGAAGTTTGTTACCAAATGATTTATCTGATTTTGTTTAATTTGGGCAGCTAGTTCATCGGTAGAACGCCTATCTGATAAGTAGGAAGTGCATGGTCCGACTCCATGGCTGCCCACCAAATTTCTCCTTCATTTTAAGTAGTGCTATAATGCTGCTATTATGACAAACGAACATAAAACTAAACCTACCCATCCAACAAAGCCTGTTCCTACAGAATTTGTAGGTATGCTTGAGAATGCAAGAGTATATTTTGGAAGTCATATTGTAGATGCAACAGACGGAAGAAAATGCGTTGATGGTCGATATACAAGAGAATTTGCCGGTATTGCTACACCGGGAGGGGATTTTGGATTTGTTATAACGCTTATGGCACTAAAGCCTGAATTATCTGCGGAACAGGCATTTGATGCTGTTTATAATGCTGTTACCCAAGATGGTGGATCATTTTATATGCATACGGCAGTTGATTTGCATGGTGCACCAATTGGGTGTGGACATATTGCAAAAGCAATGATAGCCGATAACGAGCCAAGTTATGGAAACATTGATCATCAGAAAGTTGCAGATGCGCTTGTTTATGCACAGAAAAGAATGAATGAAGGGGCAAATATTGTTATGGTGCCTCTTCCCGGGAGTCACAGAGAAAAAGGAGTGGGACAAGTCCATGGATCAAAATATACAGTTGCAGCATGTGATAGTGCAGATAGTGAACAAATGTATTTTATTTATGATGTAGAGAGAAATAGAGATTATATTAAAAATCTTTCCGATAAACTTGGAGTTTCATTTGACGAGTTTTATAGACTGCATAATCAGCAATTGCAAGCAATCTTAAAACTTTTGGCTATTGGTTATCCGATTTATGATATTTTTATTTCAGACGATGGAAAAAGAGCAGAAGTTGAGTTTGCAGGAAAAGTAGAATAATCCTTCATGAATTTTTTAAGCTTCAAAGAAACAATTTCGTATTTAGAGTCAGATTTATTTATACGGCCTTCTGATTTTGAATCTGCAAGTAAAGATAAAAATCCATTAGATAGATTTATTTACTTTTTATCTCTTTTAGATAATCCGCACAAGAAATTTAAATCTGTTGTTGTAAGTGGAACATCCGGCAAAGGATCAACAACAATTATGATTGCGTCAATGTTAACAAAAGCGGGGTATAAAACAGGCCAAACAATTTCTCCTCATATTGAAACGGTAACTGAACGATTAGTTATTAATGGCCAACAAATTACTCAAAATAATTTTGTTTTACTTATTAATTCCATACTATCTGCAATTGAAAAAATGAAAGAAAGCACTTTTGGTTTACCTTCTTATTTTGAGATTTTACTCGCAGCTTCTTTTGTTTATTTTGCAACAGAAAAAGTAGATATTGCTGTTGTAGAAGTTGGATTGGAAGGTAAATATGACGGCACAAATGTATTAGATCCGTTGGCATTTGTTCTAACAAATATTTCCCTAGATCACACAAATATTTTGGGAGATACTATAGAAAAAATTTCCCAAGAAGCAACTGACAGGATTTCTTATTTACCAAAAAAATCATTTGTTATTAGTGCAGTTAAAGAGGATGAAATTAAAAAAATGGTTCTTGAAAAAAGTAGAGAATCTAAAGCTACATGTCAATTTTTGTATGAAAATTTTTCTGTAGTTATAAAAAAAAGTACAAAAACTGGAAGTGAATTTAATTTTAAAAATAAACATATACATCTGCAGCAGATAAAACTTGCTCTTGTTGGGCAATATCAAACAGAGAATGCAGCTTTAGCAATAGCAACAATTTTACAATTAAAAACATTTGGATTTTCTGTAACAGAAAATCAGATAAAATCAGCATTAAAAGATTTAAAGATTCAGGGAAGATTTGAAGTAGAAAAAAAAGATAATCAAATGTTTATTTTAGACGGAGCGCATAACAGTGCAAAAATGCAGTCATTTTTACAAGAAGTAAAAAAGTTATATCCTAGTGATAAAAAAATTTTTATTGCAGGTTTTACAACTGGTCATGATGCTAAAAATATGTTGCTGCAAATTGCAAAAATCGCAGATTTTATAGTTTTGACTCAATATGAAGCCACCACAGATTTAGGCAAAAATAGATCAGTTTCTCTTACGCAGTTGCAGCAATTTATTCACAGTCAATATGTATTCCCATCGGCTTCACTAAAAGATGCATTAAAAAAGGCGTACGCAATTGCAAAACAACAAAGAGGAATTATTTTTGTAACGGGGTCATTGTACCTTGTGGGGAAGACAAGGGAATATTTACATTCTGAGCATTCTTTAATACCGACTGAATAACTCCAGCTGCTGTTACTAATGTTTTTGGCATAAATGAAATCGTTGTACTAGAATCTGTTGCAGATGGAATAATTGTAAAAGAAATAGCTGCTACGGTACCAGATCCTCGTACGCCTTTATCTTGTGGTTGAATCCCAAGAGCATAGGAAATCCTTCCGTTAACAGAATCTATATCTTTAATAAGCTCAAGCGGTTTTGGGAAAAATGATCCTGGTTTTACTGTAACATTTGCTAATACTTTAGGATCATAAGAAAGTTCAAGTTGCACTGCATTAATTGTATTTATGTTGCTATCCAACAGTACGTTATAGGTTTTCACAGTCGAAGGAGTTGCGCTTTCTGTTGCCGGAACAATAGATAAAACAGATTGAGCAAATGGTGTTGGAACAGGAATAGTTGGGGAAAATTTTGTAATTTGTTTATTCTCAAAATTTGGATTGAGTGCTAAGTATAAGAAAAATGCTGCACACACGCCAAGAATTATTATTAATACTAATGTTCTTCCAGAAATAAAACTGGTTTTTTGCGGTTGTTGTGGCGTAACTGGTGCTGTTGGTATTTGTTGATTTGGATCCATATATTAATAGTAAAGATGATTACCTAGTTTGTCAATTTGTTAGTTTTGTGCCCCTCCTGCACCCACTGTGCCCAGGCCTGTCCTTAGGAATGTATTGTAGTCAATTCCGTCAACAATGCCATTATCATTAAAGTCTCCTGGCAGAAAATTACTTGGCATATTTTTAAATGCAGGCTTTGCCAATAATTGAGCTCTATCATTTTGACAATTTTGATTTGATGCACCACTTGGTCCATAACAATCAACCATAATACTATAATCTTGCATGGTAATTTGGTTATCTCCATCTATATCGCCCATAATAAGTTGTGGAAGTCCTTGTAGGGTAGGATTACTTGGGTCAACAGTGACTAATACAATATTTTGTCCACCGGTAACTGGAATAGCACTACTGCCAATTGGTGTTCGTAAAGAACCAAATGGTGTACTTACATAAAATTTATATGTTCCTGATGCAAGACCTGTTAAATTAAATGATTGATTTTGGAAAGTTCCATAAAGTGGATTATTGGGATCACTGGTAGTTTCTGTAACTACATCTGTAAATGATTTAACATATGTTGATCCACTATACACATAAATTGTAAATGGCCATCCTTGTTGTCCATGTTTGCCAGGGGAGGGAATAATGTTTGAAATATTATTTATATCTATTCCTTCAACCCAGAACGTAACATTTGCCGTTGTTTGAGGTGGCCCAGGCGGGGTCGGTGTATTAGTTGCTGTTGGTGGAACTGCTGGCGTATTCGTAGCAGGTGGAGGAGGAGGTTGTGCTGTAAAGTTAAAATGACATGTTCCGCTTGGATATCCTGCACCATATCCGCTTACAATATTTCCTGAAGAATTACTTGTTGAAACTTTAACATCATAGCTTCCTCCTTGTGGTAAATCTCGTAGAGTATATGTTCCTGCATTAAATGGTCTATCTCCGCACCAATTTTGTCCGCTGCAACTTACGCCTGTTCCACTCCAAACAATTGCATTGTATCCACTATTTGGGAGGTGAAGTACTGCTGTGCATTTACCTCCAGAACATGATACATCAACACTGCTAACCTTTTCTCCGCTAGCGCTTTCCCATTGGTCAGTGTCTGTTCCATTGCAGCAAGGTTGTTGGGCACAACTGGTAAATGCATATGCTTTATCTGCAAAAATTGTCTGTAGGGTATAGAGAGCAATAGAAAAAATAATAAAAAGAAGCAAAAACTTTCTCATGCTAATCTAAAGCATAAGCGAAGTTAGAATATATGTCAATAAAATTTATTGTGTTTGAGGACCTCCAGCTCCTATTTGTCCAAATGGACCGCGAAGCATTGTATTAAAGTCAATTCCATCAACCTTTCCATTATCATTTAAATCTCCAGGTAAATAGGACGATGGGAGAGAAGTGAATTTTGTTTTTAATGCTTTTGCATCACTTAAGCATGCGGAAGAAGTGCTGCTATTTCCATAACAGTCAGTCATAATACTGTAGTCAAGAACATCTATTTGATTGTCTCCTGTTATATCTCCCATAGCAATATAAGGAATCCCTTGTAGTGTAGTGTTATTGGGATCAACAGTAACAAGTATATTATTTTGTCCACCTTTTATCGCAAAAGTTCCGTTACCAATTTGTGTTCGTAAAGAACCCATTGGCGTACTGACCAAAAATTTATATGTTCCTGATCCAAGGCCTGTCATGGCAAAATTCTGATTTTGAAATGTGCCAGATATTAAGTCATTTGGATCATAGGGTGCTTCTGTTGCTATATCAGTAAAAGTTTTTAATGGATTTGCAGAAAAATTTTGGGTTGCTCCATACACATACAATGTAAAAGGCCAGCCGGATTGTCCATGTTTTCCAGGCGATGGGATTACATTTGGAATGTTATTTACATCAATACCTTCAACGTGAAATATAACATTTGCCGTTGTTTGCAAAGGTCCAGCCGGAGTAGGACTAGGCGTAATTGTTGCACTGGGTGGAATTGGAGTAGCTGTTGGAGGGATACAGCTTTGAACAGTAGTAGCAACATCAGGATTTGTATACCCTGTTGTTATGCCACTTCCACCTTCTGATCTTGGTACTCCACCAGTAATTTTTCCGCTAATATATTCACCAAATTTTATTGGTGCATTATCTTGACCTGCACTGCCATCGTTGCCAAATGGAGGATTTACCATAGTCCACGACGTAACATTTCCAACATGGTATTGATACCAGTTTCCATTTCTTGAATACACAATGTTAAAACTTGTATTGCCAAATTTCTTTGTCCAACTCCAAGTGACTGTTGGGGAATTTCCATTACAACCGGATGTTACTTTAAGGTCAATACATTCATTTTGTCCGCTATATGTTTGACATGGATATGCTTCTGCAGCAGTTTTTTCTGGAGCTAAAAATAATACTATAAGAGAGAGTAAGGTTGGTAAAAACAAAAAAGAAATCCATCTTTGCATTGCTTTTTTAGCATAATTTATCTACGTATCTCTGTCAATAAAACCTACATTCCTTGGGAGTTAAAATTAGAAAGTAATGTATTAAAATCAATTCCGTCAACCTTTCCATTATCATTTAAATCTCCAGGGAGATAATTAGAATAAAGAGAAGGGTAAGAGTTAATAATTTGTGCTCTATCAGAATTACATGCTTG
>DASVYQ010000017.1:0-12249 GCA_036392095.1 Patescibacteria group bacterium | reverse complement strand
ATAGACCAGTTGTTTTTGCTCATAAAACTCGTCCAGATGTAAATCAAGCAGTTATTGATGGGTATTATATTTTAGATACAGATGGAACAGTAAGACCTATGCCAGACGGATATATGCAAGATGCAACAGTAATTGCAATGGATGATATGATAGATACCGGTGGAACAGCAGCAGCAAATCTGCGAAACCTTAAGCAGCAATTTGGAGCAGCAGAAACTATCTTTTGTGCTACTCATGCAATTCTTTCAATGCCCGATGCAGAAAAAAATTTAGTAGGAGCATTAGAAAGAGGAGATTTAGACAGACTTATTGTTACAGATAGTCTTCCAAGTTATCAAAATCTTACACATACAAAAATGGATGTTGTTTCAATTATAGACGCAACTGCAGCTGTGGCAAAAATGTTTGCCGGTGTTGCCACAAAAGATGAAAGAATGTTAGTTGGGAGATGTTTATTTGAGGCTAGGTTATCAAAACCAGAACTTATGGAATCCTTTGAAAGAGGAAGAATTGATTTAAGCCAGCCAATTCATACAAGACGAAGCAGAAACTCAATAATTGCTCAGGCAATTAGACCTAATTAAAATTTAGGAAAAATTTCAAAAAAGCTGCTATAATTAGCCATTGTATGAACAGTTCTTCGTCTGAAAAAGGATATTCGCTCGAATTCCGTGCAGAAGAAACAAAAACCCTGATTGACCATATCTTAGACAATCATTCAGTTGAAATGGTTGGGATGAAGCGCGTTGGTATTAACAGCTTTATTAATTTTTTTCTTTCTCACAAAGATAACTTTCAAAAATTGCAAACCCGAGGAGAACATCTTTTTATTTTGGTTGATTTAGATGATTTAATAGAACGTGAAATCTTTGCTTTTTGGAGACTATTGTTTAAAAGAATTGTTGATGTTGTTGAAGAGAGTAATTATGAAAGTAGCATTAAAAAGAATATCTCAAAATTATTTAGTAAATGTATTCAATCTGGAGATCTTTTTTTAACGTATGATGGCGTAAGAGAAGCACTAACCACATTGGCAGAAGAAGATATTTATGTAACCATTTTCTTGCCACGATTTGATCGTTTACAAGAAAAAATAACGCAAGAATTTTTTGATAATTTACAAGCAATTCGCAATGCTGCAGATCAAAAAGTCTCATATATTTTTACCAGTTTTAGAGAATTAGATACCCTTTCGCAAGATAATTATTATGAGAAAGCATTGGCAACAGCATATGCAATTATGTACATAAAACCAGCAAGTAAAGCAGATGCTACAACAGAATTAAATAGTTTTAATAAAAGATATAACGTAACGATTCCAAAGGATTTAGAAAGCAAAATTCTTGAAATTACAGCTGGACATTTACAGTACCTGCAATTGTCACTAGTTGTATATAGAGAATTATCTAAAAAAAATAGTGAGCTAACGACAACTCAAATAATTGATGCAATCCAAAATGATGAAAGAATTATGCTTCAATCAGAAGAATTATGGGAGAGCTTAACACCAGAAGAACAAACAATTATTAAGAAAATTTTCCAACAAAAACAAATTACCAAAGAAGAAAAAAAAGTAGGGGAATATTTATGGGAGACAGGCATGGTATACGACGAAAATAGCCAAGTTAAGTTATTTAGTGATTTATTTAAATACTTTGTGGCAAGTCATATTCAGGATGAGGAAGATACAAATGGAATAGAGTTTAGTAAAAAAGAATATACGCTTTTTAATTTATTAAAAAAATCCCAAGACGCTGTTTGTGAGAGAGAAAAAATTATTGAAGTTGTATGGCCGGAATATAAAGAATACGGAGTTTCTGACTGGTCAATTGATAGACTAATTGCACGAGTAAGAGGAAAACTAAAAAAACAAAAAAGTCCTTATGAAATAGTGACTGTCAGAACAAGAGGATATAAATTAGTTGCTGCAAATGCCTAAAAAGCTTCCCAATGACAGCTAATCGGCGAATATGGTAAAATTCAAGCATGGATAAAGCATACGACGCAAAATTAGTTGAAGAGAAAATCTATAAAATGTGGGTTGATGAAGGACTTTTTAATCCCGATAATTTGCCCACCAAAACAGGAGAACCTTTTTCTATTGTTCTTCCTCCACCAAATGTAACAGGAGCTCTACATATGGGGCATGCATTTGAAGATACTCTCCAAGACATTGTTATTCGTTTTCAAAGAATGAGAGGCAAGAAGACACTGTGGGTTCCAGGTACAGATCATGCTGCTATTGCCACACAGGCAAAATTTGAAAAGGATTTATACGCAAAAGAAAAGAAAAATCGCCATGATTTTGCACGTCAAGAATTCTTTACTATGATTCAAGAATTTGCCCTGGCTAATCAGTCTACCATTTTAGGTCAGCTTAAAAAATTGGGATTATCTCTAGATTGGAGCAGACTTGCATTTACTTTAGATGAAAAAAGAGAAAAAGCAGTTAGAACTGCCTTTAAGAAAATGTTTGATGAAGGCTTAATTTATCAGGGAAATAGAATTGTAAATTGGGATCCTAAATCTCAGACAACAGTGGCAGATGACGAAATAGAGTACAAAGAGCAAAAAGATCCATTCTATTATTTTCAATATGGTCCTTTTATTATTGGTACTGTAAGACCAGAAACAAAATTTGGTGATAAATATGTTGTCATGCATCCAGAAGACAAAAGGTATACGGCATTTAAACATGGGCAAAAAATTGATTTAGAGTGGATTAATGGCCCACTTACAGCAACAGTTATTAAAGATAGTGTTGTTGATATGGAAAAGGGAAGTGGTGTTATGACCATTACTCCAGCTCATTCAGAGGTAGATTTTGAATTAGCACAAAGACACAATTTAGATATAGAGCAAGTCATTGACGACAGAGGAATACTTCTCCCAATTGCCGGAGAATTTGAAGGGCAGCATATTAAGAAAGCCAGACCACTTATTGTAGAAAAACTGAAAGAAAAAGGCTTATTAGTAAAAGTAGATGAAAATTATGTTCATAATGTTGCAACGAATTATAGAGGTGGGGGAGTCATTGAACCTCAGATTAAAAAACAGTGGTTTGTAAATGTTAACAAAGAATTTGTTTTAGAGAATTCTAAAATTCCAACAATTCCTTCTGGAGCAAAAACAACACTTAAACAAATAATGAAACAAGTAATTGCATCTAAAGCCATTGCTATTGCTCCCGAGCGGTTTGAGAAAATTTATTACCACTGGATAGATAATTTACGAGATTGGTGTATTTCTCGACAAATTATTTATGGACATCAAGTTCCTGTTTGGTACAAAGATTCAGAAATATATTGTGGAATTGAGGCTCCAAAAGAAGATGGTTGGAAGCAAGATACCGATACACTGGACACATGGTTTTCATCCGGTCTGTGGACATTTTCAACGCTTGGTTGGCCAGACAACACAGTGGATTTTAAAACTTTTCATCCAACATCTGTTATTATGCCGGGCTATGAAATTTTATTCTTCTGGGTTGCTCGTATGATTTTAATGAGCGGATTTTTACTTGGGGATATTCCTTTTAAAAAGATTTTTTTACATGGAATTGTAAGAGACAAATTAGGGAGAAAGTTTAGTAAATCATTGAATAACGGAGTTGATCCATTAGAAATGATTGAAAAATATGGCACAGATGCATTGCGATTTGCACTTGTTTTTGGTGGAGCAGCAGGGAATGATGTTATGTTTGATGAACAAAAAATTAGGGGAATGAAAAACTTTGTAAATAAATTATGGAATATGGCTCGCTTTATTGAGTTTCAAATGTCTCAAGATACATCGCTTAAAAAAGAAGTTAAAAATATTGAGGAGTTGCAAAAAATAGTTAAAGATTCTTCAAATCTGCATGATGCAGATAAGGAAATGCCAAAAAAATTATGTGAAATAATTACTGAGCTCACAAAAAATATAGATAATTATCAATTTAACTTTGCAGCCGAGAATGTATATGAGTTTTCTTGGCATGAATTTGCAGATTTGTATATTGAGCATGTAAAAACACTTATACAAAACAATGATGAGAATAAGCAAACAGCTTTTACAATTTTGACCTCAGGATATTTTATGATTTTACATTTACTTCATCCATTTATGCCATTTGTAACAGAGGAAATCTACCAAAGGTTATATCCAGAAGAAGCGAAAAAAACAGCCTTAATTATTTCTACTTGGCCCAAGTAACTAGTTCAAAGATAAAACTGGTATGATACTACTATGGTTAAATTTAAAAACATAAAAAAACCAAATAAAAAAGCAAAAACTGCTAAAAAAACAGAAAAAAAAGAAATTAAAGTAGAGAAGGAAGTAGCCGCAATAACAAAAGCAAAAAAGAGAGAATTACCGAGTATTTACCGAATTATTACCGAAAGACGAGTATGGCTGCATGCTATTAATGTTCTTTCTTTGGTTGGTATTCTATTAATAGGTATTGGTCTTGGGAAATATGTAGAACAGGCAGAAGCAATTAATAAGCAGCGATCAGCAGTTGAAAGTCATGTGCAATATTTACAGGATTTATCTTCAAAATACCCAGGGGATAGGGATATTTATTTTCAACTAGCCTCAGATGAATATTCATTGGGGAATATGAAACAAGCAGATAAATATATAGAACAGGCTTTAGTATTAGACCCAAACTACCTTCCTGCATTAAAACTTAAGGGACTTATTATTACACACAAATAAAAGAAAAGAGGAGTATTATTTTTTAGCTTCTTCTTTTGGAGCCTCAGTTGGTGTTTTTGCTTCTTCAGTTGCTGCAGCTGCTTCTGCTGTTTCTCCTTCTGCACCCTCAGCTTTTGCTTCTGCTTGAGCTGCTTGTTCAGCTGCTGCTTGAGCTTCTGCTTCTTTAGATACTAATTCACCAATCTTTGCGATTAATTCGCCTCCATCTGTTAAAATTTCAACTCCAGCTGGTTTTTTAAGATCAGCAACGGTGATTTGATCATCAACTGCTGCCAAATTGGTAACATCAACTTCAATTTTTTCTGGAAGATCGGTTGGTAATGCTTCAACTTCTACTTCATGCATTAAGTGCATTAATAGACCAAGTTTGTCTGCAATTGCTTTTGGTTCACCAACCAAAACAACTGGTACCATAGTTTTGATCTTTTCTTTAAGATTTACTTGGTAAAAATCAGCATGAACTGGTTCGTGGGTAACATAATCATATTGTACGTTATGAATTAAAACTGGTTTTTTTTCTGAGCCGATGTGGAGTTCAATAAGTCCTGTTTCTCCGGTTTGTTTAAAAGTAGCTTCAAATTCTTTGGTTGGGATCTGTACGGCAACTGATTCTACGTCTTTTCCATAGACATTTGCTGGCAAAACTCCGCTTTTTCGAAGTTTTTTAACTTTTTTGCCTAATACGTCTCGTTTTTCTACCTTTAAAACTACTGACTGCATGGGTGTATTATACCCTAAAGCCTGCTTTCTTTGCAAACGCGATTCTGCTAGCATAGTCTCATGCGTATTTTAGGCATAGATCCTGGCATTGGCAGAACAGGATGGGGAGTAATTGATACTCAGGGATCAAAGATAAAAGCAATTGGCTTTGGCTGTATAGAAACAGAACCAAATTCAGAGGTAGGAGGAAGGCTTTTTGCACTTCATGACGAAATAACAAACTTAATAAAAGAGTACAAACCACAGACAGTATCTATAGAAGAACTATTTTTCAACAAAAATGTCAAAACTGCATTTGTCGTGGGACAGGCAAGGGGAGTTATTTTGCTTGCTGCTGCACAACATAGTCTTCCAGTTGGCATTTATACACCTCCACAAGTAAAAATGTCCTTGACAGGATATGGCCGGGCGGAGAAAAATCAAGTAGGGCATATGGTTAAAACAATCCTGCATTTAGAAAAAGTTCCAAAACCAGATGATACAGCAGATGCATTGGCAATTGCACTAACACATGCGTTTTCAAAAAAATTTGCATAAAATATGTTCAATATTGTCATAAGAGGTCTTTCCCTGATTATTTTTTGTACTCTTTTTGGATATTGGTTTCTTCTTTCCAAAAAGGCTCAACAAGAAAAACCCAAAACTAAAAAAATTAATCTTTTTGTTTTTATTCTTAAATCTACAAGTAATTGGGCTTCATTAGTTATTATCTGTATTCAAATTGCAGGGTGGAATGTATTTCCTATCTCTAGCTCATATGCTTATTTAGCACAAATGATAGGATTTGTACTATTAATAATTGGATTTAGTGTTTCGATTTCTGCAAGAAGTGCACTTGGTGCAAATTGGGTGCATGGATTTGAATATCAAATAAAACAAAAACAAACACTTATCACAACTGGTATATATAAATACATTAGACATCCAATTTACATTGGGTTGTTTCTCGTCTTAATTGGCGCAGAACTTATTGCTCAGAGCTTATTATTCCTTTCTTTTTTAGTGATGATCTTTCCTTTTTATATTCAGGCAAAAAGAGAAGAAAAATTATTAATAAATTATTTTGGAGAAGCATATAAAAGTTATAAAAGACACACAAAAATGTTTATTCCATTTATTTGGTAATTATTATTTGGCATTTGCGAATTTTTCTGCTACGATCAATAATACTTTATGATAGGAAGTCTTCAAGGGATAATAGAACTTTTTCATGCATCAACAATTGTTATAAATGTTCATGATGTTGGATATAAAGTGTATGTTCCACTACAAATTCTTCAAAAATACCATGTGGCAGATACAATAAAAGTTTTTACCTACACCCATGTGAGAGAGGATATTTTGGAACTATATGGATTTGAAAGTTACGAGGACTTACAATTATTTGAAGCTTTTTTAGGAGTTTCAGGAATTGGACCTAAAACAGCAATAGGTATTTTTACTGTTGGGACAAGAGATCAAATTTTATCTGCAATTCAAAAAGCAGATGTAAAATTTTTTACTGGTGTTCCACGACTTGGAACAAAAAATGCACAAAAATTGATTATTGAATTAAAGGGAAAATTGGGAAGTTTGGCAGAACTTGATTTAACAAATACAAATGCAGCTGGAGAATCAGAAGTAGCACAAGCGTTAAAAGGATTTGGATTTTCACAAAAAGAAATCGATGAAGCAGTAAAAGCAGTAAGTGAAAAAACAATAGATACCTCTACTAAAATAAAACTCGCTCTAAAATATTTAGGTAAATAATATGGATGAATCAATCGTAAAAACTACACTAGAGAGTACTCCAGAAGAAGAAAATTTATTTACCAGTCTTCGTGCTTCTAATTGGAATGAATTTCATGGACAAACACAAGTGAAAGAATCTTTGCAAATTGCCATAACTGCTGCAAAAAAAAGAAAAGAGGCAGTAGAGCACGTTTTGTTATATGGTCCACCAGGCTTAGGGAAAACTACGTTGTCTCATTTAATTGCAAAAGAAATGGGAAGTAATATTAGAGTTACATCTGGCCCTGCAATTGAAAGAGCCGGAGACTTGGCTGCAATTTTAACCAATTTAGAAAAGGGAGATATTTTATTTATTGATGAAATTCATAGATTAAATAAAGTTGTTGAAGAGACATTATATCCTGCAATGGAAGATTTTGCTTTAGATATTATT
Organism: Patescibacteria group bacterium; assembly: GCA_036392095.1. Taxonomy (GTDB): domain Bacteria; phylum Patescibacteriota; class Microgenomatia; order Levybacterales; family UBA12049; genus PPGL01. The sequence continues at coordinate 4,667 of DASVYQ010000017.1, read as the reverse complement.
TTAGGAAAAGGTCCATCTGCCAGGACATTACGAATTGACTTACCGCAATTTACATTGGTAGGCGCAACGACAAAAGCAGGATCGTTATCAGGTCCTTTGAGAGACAGATTTGGAGTTATTCACAGATTATCTTTTTATAATCCGGAAGAATTGGAAGATATTATTCGTATTGCTGCAGAAAAATTAGAAATAATTATAGATACAGAAAGTCTTAAAGAGTTAGCAAAACGGGCAAGGGGCACTCCAAGGATTGCATTAAAATTATTAAAACGTACTCGAGATATGGCACAGGTAAAAGGGAAAGGGAAAATTACTATAGATATTACCAATCAGACACTTTCTATGTTAGAGATAGATAGTAAAGGATTAGATAATGCAGACACACGTTTTTTAAAGGCGATTATAGATATGCACAATGGGGGACCGGTTGGGGTTGAGACATTAGCTGCTTCGATTGCTGAGGATACAACAACAATCGAAGAAATTGTAGAGCCATATTTATTACAAATTGGATTTTTACAAAAATCTCCAAGAGGTAGGATTGCAACTGGTGCCGCATATGAGCATCTTAAAAAACCAAAGAAAAAAACTTCTTAGCAAAAAGAACTATTTTAAATGCTTAGGTGAAAAATTTGTTGAAAAAAAGGAACAAAAGTAATAATAAGTTGTAAAAGGATTGTTATAAAAATGGTTAGATAAAAATAGACATTAGAAAATAAAGATTTCCCTCTAATAATAATTGCAAGAATCATTTCTAAAATTACAACTAAGCCAAATGCTAATGTTCGAGCTTTTTCTAATGAAAAATGATCGTCAATAAAACTGAATGCATATACAACAATTCCAGCTAAAATAATACCTGCTATAACAATAAATATAAATCTATTTTTCGTAATTATTGGTTGTTCTTTCTTTCGAGGGGTTTTTTCTAATAAATATTTTCCTCCTTTATCATTTGCCAAAGCTAATGCAGGTAGTCCGTCTGTTACCAAATTTATCCATAAAATTTGAGTTGGTAAAAGGGGAGTTGCCATATGAAAAATGCTTGCAAAAAATATGACCAATAGTTCAGATAAATTACCAGTAATTAAGTATGTTATAGCATTTACAATATTGGTATAAATTTTTCTTCCTTCAAATACTGCGGCAATAAGTGTTGCAAAATTATCATCAGATAACACAATGTCTGATGCTTCTTTGGCAACATCTGTCCCTTTACGTCCCATGCTTATTCCAACATCAGCCTTTTTAAGAGCTAAAGCATCATTTATGCCATCTCCTGTAACTCCGACGATGGCATTTTGAGACTGAAATAATTCGACTAGCATCATTTTATGTTCAGGTGTTGTTCTGGCAAAAACACGAACGTGTTTTATTGCTTCCTGTAATTCAGAGTTACTCATTTTAGAAATTTCTTCGCCTGTTAGTACGGTTTTTTCTCCATCTAAAATACCCACTTCTGTTGCTATCGTTTTAGCTGTTAATGGATTATCCCCTGTTACCATAACAACAGCTATTCCTGCATGTTGTGCATCAATTACTGCTTGTTTTGCTTGTGGGCGCGGAGGATCATATAGTGCTAAAAATCCTAAAAAGGTAAGATTTGTTTCTAATTCTTTTCTTGTGAGACCTGTGTGTTTTGGCTCAATTTTATGAGCGAGTGCAATAACACGTAGACCTTTAATTGCAAAATTTTGATAAATTTCTATTAATTTCTCTTTTTCTTTTGGAGTAATTTTTGAAAAAGAAAGAATGGTTTCGGGGGCACCTCTCACAATAACATAGGGTTTATCATGCAAACTTGCTACTGTTGTAATAACTTTATTTTGCGGATCAAAGGTAAATTCGTCGAGGATTATTATTTGATTACTCTCTTGTTGTTCTTTCTCTGTAAGTTTTTGTGATGTTGCCCATAATAATAACGCGCCGTCTGTTTTATCACCAATAATTTTTTTCTGATTTTCTTTTTCAACAATATGTGCAGTATTCCCAACGATACTTGCATGGATAAGTTGGTGTAAAAGTCCTTCATTGGGAACATAGATTTCTTTAACGGTCATATTGTTTTGGGTAAGTGTCCCTGTTTTATCAGTTAAAATTACATTTACAGCTCCGATTGTTTCTATGCTCGTTAGTTTTCTTACAATCGCTTTTTTTTGAGCCATTTTGTTTGCTCCAAGTGATAGAGCAATCGTAATAACAGCGGGTAAGCTTTCTGGAATAGCTGCGACAGCAATACTTACAACAACTAATAGTAGCGGGAATAGTGATTGTTTAGAGTAAATCCCACGAGGGATTATAAGAATAGAAATAATAATAGCGCCTAATGTAAAAATTCTTGCAAGCTTCACAATTTGTTTTTGCAAAGGAGTTGCTTCTTCTTTAACTGAAATTAATGTTTTTGCTATCTGACCAATTCTTGTATTATTGCCGATTGTTGTAACAAAAAGTTTCCCTTTCCCCTTTGAAACATAGGTTCCTCTAAATGCTGGATCATTTTGTTTTTTACTCACAGGGAGTGATTCTCCTGTAAGTAATGATTCGTCTATTTCTAAATGAGAATCTGATTTTATTGTTCCATCTGCAGGCAGTCTTTCTCCCTCATGTAGAATAACAACATCACCTGGAACAAGATTCTCAATTAAAATTTCAATGATATTTCCATCTCGAATAACCAGACATTGAGGCTGAGAAAGATCTTTTAATTTTTGGATTGCTTTTTCTGCTCGGTATTCTTGAGAAAACCCAAGTAAAATATCCAATACAATAATTGCAAAAATAAAACTTGCATCCAATGGCTGGTTAATCAATAAAGAAAAAATTCCTGCCAAGACTAGAATCGCATTAATAATTGTCGGAAATTGTTTTAAAAATAATTTTATTGCTGAAAATGTTTCATGATGAGAGATACTGTTTTTCCCAAATTGCTGTTGAAGAGAAGATACTTGAATAGAAGATAGTCCTTGTTCCATTAATTCTATATTAGCAGGAATTTATTTTATTGACATGTATATCTATAAGACTGTGAATAAGCCATATTTTGAGGAAGTAATTGCATAAGCTGTCCAAGTGCGTCACAATTTGTCGGATTACGTACTAGCATTTTTTGGTACGCATATATTTCTAGATTCTTCCATTTTTCTTTGGTAAAAAAGTTAGCATAATCCTGCAACTGGGTAATAGATTTATTATTTAAGTAAGTTTTATTGAATGTATATTCTGTTATTAAAAATTTTTGAATCAATAATTTATTTTCTGGAGAATTTTTAAGAAAAACAGCTGCATAATCATCAAGATAAACAAGAGCCCATTCATTATTTTTTATAAGTTGGTCAACAATATTAGTTTCATCTACATGAGTAATAATTGCAGCTTGTATGTTATATGCTTGTGTAATTTGATTAAAATATTTTTGGTTTTCGCCCATTGGAATATATATATTTTCAATAAAGCCTTGAGAATATGCTTCTGCTCTATTATCTATAAATACCTTATATTTTGGATAAAACCTAAAAATCAAATAACTTCCAATATCAAAGTTATTAAAAAAAGGTCCTGAAATATGTTCTTTTTCCACAAAATTTACTGCATTCTTTACGCCAGTAGGAGTGCTATAGCCAAATCCACGAGAAGAAATAGCATATGAGTTTATATAAAAAAATAAAATGATTATTCCTAAAATAAGTACACTTTTAGTTATCCTAAAAAAGGATTTTATCTTCTCAACTTTATTAAATAAAACATTTTTATAAAAAAATATAAGTTGAGAAGTTATTATTGGAAATATTGCTATTGCATAAAGATTTAGATTTCTCAACGCCTGAATTCCTAAAATAGTAAATGCTATGGTAATAAGCCAATCAGAAAGAAATACCCTTTTTCTATTAAATAAAAGAAAAATAAAAGTAAGAATAAATGAAAATTTAAAAAATAAAATCGATGGAGCTAAAATATATGGTTCAATTGAAAATGTATTTTGTAGCTCAAGGGGAACATATGATAAGTGATTTGTGATAAAAAAGGGATATAATAACAATTTTATTCCATACGGATTTAGAAGAGATATAACAAATGAAAAAATAGTTGTTAAAAAAATAATTTTTGCAGATGCTGGTATTGTTTTGGGAAATTTTATCCATAGGAGTAAATTTTTTCTCTCATAAAAAAGAGTATCAAGACTATAAAAAGAAAGTAATCCTAAACCTAACACAAAATAAATATGTAAATTAGCCCATAAAAGCGTACAGGGGATTAATATAAAAAGAAGAAGAGTATATTTCCTTCTAAAATAAAATAAAAGGGTAGTAAAAATGCTTAAGAAAAAGTAGCTAAATATCTCAGGTCTAACTTCTGTCCGAAGAAGAAATATTCCTAAAAGTATCAATGAAGAAAAAAGAATAGGAATAATTGCTTTTTGTTTTATGAAGGGAAGTACAAGAATAAACCATGAAAAGATGGCAAATAAAATTGTTAAAAGTAAAAGACCAAAAAATCCTGCATGAATATATATAAGATAAAAAATAACTTCAGATAACCAATAAACATTAACAAATGGATATGAAGAATTAGTAAATGAGAAAAAATTTATTGAGATAACATGTCTTGTTGTTAGAGTTAATTCTCCACTAATTATATGTCTTCCTAAATCTTCATTTATTGCAGATACT
>DASVYQ010000016.1:0-2928 GCA_036392095.1 Patescibacteria group bacterium | reverse complement strand
CTATGTTGGCAGTTGGCACACAAAATTTATTAGATACATGATGCCCGTTATTCCTTACTTTATAATTGCAGGAAGTGTTTTTCTCATTTCTATAAAAGAGAAATATAACAAATTGGGGAATATACTTATTACAATTGTCGTGTTAGGGACAAATCTCTGGGCAGTTGCATTTTTTAATATCTACACACTGCCCCAAACAAGAGTAAGTGCTTCTGTCTGGATTTATAATCATATTCCAGCAGGAAGTCATATTTTTACTGAACATTGGGATGACGGTCTTCCAATAGGGATTGGTGCGTATAATCCAACAATCTACACCTCTCAAGCCTTAACAATTTATGATACAGACAACGCTGCAAAACTTGAATATTATGCGCAGACTCTCCCTCAAGCAGATTACATTATTATTAACAGCAGGCGATTGTACGGAACGCTCATTCATCTTACCGATATGTATCCATTAACAAGCCGTTATTATACCAACCTTTTCTCTGGAAAATTAGGATTTAAAGAAGTCGCTACATTTACCTCTTATCCATCGCTTTTAGGGATAACTATTAATGATGATGCCAGTGAGGAAACGTTTCAAGTGTATGATCACCCCAAAGTAAGAATTTTTAGAAATGAGAAACATCTCACAAGTGAAGATATAAAAAAGATTTTGCAATAATCTTGTGTTAGAGAGATAAGAATAGTAGAATTCAGATATGACAATCAATGATTTTCTTTCAGTTATTACCTGGTGGACAGTACTTCTTAGTATAGGAACCATTTTTGCCCCTCTTAATACATTTCTCTTTCGGAATTTTTTTGATAAAGGATATATTTTCAGTAAAGTTTTAGGTGCAGGAATACTCTCTTATACTATTTTCCTTTTGGCGACACTACACATTGTTGCCTTCACGCAATTTTCACTCATTGGAATTCTTATTTTTTTTGCTGGCCTTGAATGTTTCATTATTTATAAACAACGAACAAAAAAAAGAAAATCATTAAAAGAATTCTTTTTTACTCCAACTACAGTTCTCATAATTGTTGAGGAATTTCTCTTCTTTACAGCTCTTCTTTTTTGGGCATTCGTGAGAGCACATCAACCAGATATTCATGGTTTGGAAAAATACATGGATTTTGGATTTCTTAATTCTATTTTAAGAAGCTCATATTTCCCAGCACAAGATATGTGGTATCCTCCTTATCCAATTAATTATTATTACTTCGGACATCTAGTTACAGCTGTTCTCACAAAACTTTCCGATATTCCCTCCCCTGTGACTTTTAACCTCATGTTAGCAACCCTTTTTTCTTTTACATTTGTTGGAGCATTTTCACTTATAGGAAATATCTGGAGCTTTTTCCTAAAAAAAAAGGATATCAAAAGAAGAATACTTCTTCCTTTTCTTATCTCTGGAATTTTAGCAGGTTTTTTACTTTCTTCTTCAGGGAATCTACACACTGTTTACAGTTTTTTCCTTCCCTACCAAAACGATTATCCAAAACCCTTGTGGGATTTGAAATTTTCACCAACAACATTCCCTAATGCATATTGGTATCCAAATGCTACAAGATATATTTATCACACAATTCACGAATTCCCTCTTTATTCATTTGTTGTTTCAGACTTACATGGACATGTAATTGATATTCCATTTGTATTGCTTCTTCTTGCACTTTTATTCTCTTTTGTAATCTACACCAAAGAAGACATTTCCTCTACAAACACGCTCCTTCCATTTGCTTTTGCAAAAAAACTTGGTAATCACATTCCAATGCTTATTCTTTGGATTTTTATTGGATGGATTCTTGCCATAATGTATATGACAAATGCTCTGGATGGACTTATTTATTTGCTCTTATCAATTTTGACTTGTTGGCTTATTTATAAAAAATACTTTGATCAATCGTTTCTTAAAACAATCATTAAAACACCACTTATTACTACAACACTTATTTTGTTTATTTCTTTTCTTCTTTTTTCTCTTCCCTTTTCTCTCTTTTTTAAATCGTTTGTTTCAGAAATTGGACTGGTATGTCCACCACAATTTTTAATTACTATTGGGAAAATTGGTCCATTTGTCTTTGAAGCAAATCACTGTGACAGATCTCCTTGGTGGCAACTTCTTACTTTATATGGTTTCTTTACATTCTGGTCCTTATCTTTGATAGTATTTTTAACAAAGAAGAAAAAAGAAGTAACCGATTCATTTATGTTTTTGCTTATTGGATTTGCATATCTTCTTATTGTTATTCCGGAATTTTTTTATCTGCGCGATATCTATACAACATTTTACCGAGCAAATACCATGTTTAAATTAGTTTATCAATCATTTATGATTTTATCTTTAGTTTCAGTGTATTCTCTTGCAAGAATTTTTTCACTTTTGAAATTTTCTAAAAATATTTTTAAATCTCTTGGTTCATTAATTTTTATTGTAATTGGACTTTTACTTTTTATTCTCGTAAGCATTTACCCTTATTTTGCAATAGGATCCTATTATGATAATCTCAAACATTACTACGGATTGAATGGAACTTCTTACCTTCAAACACTTTACCCGGAGGATGCGAGTGCCATTGAATGGATTCAGACTCATATTACAAATCAACCAGTCATGCTTGAAGCACAAGGAGATTCATATACTGATTACGAAAGAATTTCAGCAAATACCGGATTGCCTACTCCATTAGGGTGGACCGTACATGAATGGTTGTGGAGAGGAACGTATGATGTTGTGCCACCCCGTCAAAGCGATATTCAATTACTCTACCAAACAACAGACGTTGAGCAAGCAAAATTACTTATTCAAAAATATCATATTAGCTACGTGTATGTAGGTGGTTTAGAGAGAGAAAAATACCCTACCCTCTCAGAGGAAAAATTTGCAACAATTGGAAGAATTGTTTACCAAAATAATGGAGTAACTATTTACC
>DASVYQ010000015.1:0-22262 GCA_036392095.1 Patescibacteria group bacterium | reverse complement strand
TTAAAAAAATAAAATTAGTCTCCCTAACCCATGCTTCTAATGTAACTGGAACAATCAATCCAATACAAGAAATAATTTCATTTTTGAAAACAAATAATATTCAAACAAAGGTGGCAGTTGATGCCGCACAATCGGCGCCACATTTGCCAATAAATGTGCAAAATATGGGATGCGACTTTGTTGCATTTTCGTCTCACAAAATGTTTGGACCATCCGGCGTTGGTGTACTGTGGGCACGCTCAGAATTGCTTGCAGAAATGGATCCTGTGTTTGTTGGTTCACAAATGATAAAAACAGTTTCTAAAGAAAACTATACACTATCCAATATTCCAGAAAGGTTTGAAGTTGGTACCCCAAATCTTGAAGGAGTTGTAGGTTTAGGCGCAGCAATTGATTTTATAGAATCAATTGGTCGTGAAAATGTAGCTGCATATGAGGAAGAATTAATCAAATATGGTTTAGAAGTATTTAAACGATTAGGAAGTTCTGTCAATCTATATGGGCCAAGGACAGCTGTGAAAAGATTAGGAATATTTTCGTTTACATTTAACAATGTTCATGCACATGACGTAGCAGAAATTTTAAATAGGAATAATATTTGTGTTCGGTCAGGTCATCATTGCGCACAAATAATTTTAGAGAAAATAAAACAACCAGCAACAGCTCGTGCATCGGTTTCAATTTATAATTCCAAAGAAGATTTGGACAAATTAGCAAACGGACTTGAAGATGTTAAAAAAATTTTAAAAATCTAGGCTATGCAAGATCAATTGTACAGAGAAATTATTTTAGAACATTGGAAAAATCCACATAATTATGGAGTTATTTCTGGTGCAGCTATTGATGTCGTTGATACTAATAAACTCTGTGGAGACTCAATTAGGATTACTATGGAAGTAAAAAACAATAAAATTGAACATATTATGTTTACTTCTGGGGGCTGCGCTATTTCTAAGGCATCTGCCAGTATGTTAACAGACTTAGTTCACAAAAAGGCAGTTTCTGATGTAAAGAAGATTACGCCGGAAAATTTTTTAGAGCTTTTAGAAATTGAGTTAACCCCTGCCAGAACCAAGTGTGCCCTGCTTTCCTACTCTATTTTACAAAATGCAATTAAGTAACTCCCTCTTTTCAAAACAAAGCTAAGTCGCTATTATAAATAGTACTTAATGGAAAACACTGCCTTTTCTACACCAATGATGAAGCAGTATTTGGATATTAAATCCAAATATAAAGACTGCCTGCTTCTCTACCGCATGGGAGATTTTTATGAACTATTTATGGATGATGCTTTTGTAGGCGCACAGATTTTAAACATTACACTTACCCACAAACGAGGAGGAAAAGACGGCAAAATTCCCATGGCAGGCATTCCCTATCATGCTGTTGATAGCTATTTGCACAAACTTGTTAAATCAGGATACAAAGTTGCAATTTGCGAACAATTAAGTCCGCCAAATAAAAGAGGTCTTGTTGAGAGAGATGTAATTCGAGTTGTAACGCCAGGAACATTATTAGATGAAAAAGCATTAGACAAGAAGGCAAATAATTATATTATTAGTTTAGATTATAAAGACAATATAATTGCTCTATCTATTGCCGACTTATCTACCGGATATTTTGCCACAACGCAAACAGAAACAAGCAATATAGATATATTTTTAAAAAATGAACTCTCAAGACTAACTCCAAGTGAATGTATTCTCCCAGAAGAGTTGTACAACAACCTTAGCCTATTAAAAATTATTAAAGAACAAGTGGCAAACATTTATGCATTTAAACAATGGTCAGAATATGCAGAAAGTGCCGAAAGCCTTTTAAAAAAACATTTTGCTGTTAACACTTTGGCTGCATTTAATGTTTTAGACAAAAAAGTAGCCTTGCAAACCAGTGCTGCACTTCTTGGCTATCTGCAAATTACCCAAAAAGCACCAATTCAACATATTAAAAAAATTGAGTTATTAGAGCAAGAAAACGCAGTATTATTGGATAAATCAACCATGATAAATTTAGAACTCTTCTCAACGATTCGAGAACACAATACCCGCGGCAGCTTGCTTTCTGTGTTAGATGAAACAATTACTGCAATGGGAGGAAGACTACTTAAGCAATGGCTTAAAAAGCCATTGCTTTCTAAGAAAGATATTTTAATGCGTCATGATGCTGTGGAATATTTGGTAAAGCATACTAACAAACGCGATAACCTTAGGAAAACCTTGGAAGAGATTACCGATATTGAGCGTATTTTGTCCAGGCTTTCTGTGAACATTGGTAATGCACGTGATTTGGTAAATCTCAAAAATTCTCTGAAAGTTATGCTGCATATTAAAGCTGATCTAAAGCTAATTGATATTGCCCTTTTCTCTTTAATAAGGAAGGATTTATCCAAAGATTTAGAAAAAGTCATAGATATTATTACAACTGCTATTGTTGATGAGCCTCCAATAGATACAAAATCAGGCAACATGATTAAAAAAGGTATTAACAAAACTCTGGATGAACTACAATTTACCATAACCCACAGTAAAGAATGGATTGCAGATTTTGAAGTGAAAGAGAGAAAAAGAAGCGGCATTAATTCATTAAAAGTTAAATTTAATCAGGTGTTTGGCTTTTATATAGAAGTCAGCAAACCAAATTTACATCTTGTTCCAAAAGATTACCAAAGAAAACAGACACTGGTGAATGGCGAGCGGTTTATGACGCCGGAATTAAAAAAACATGAAGAAATTATTTTAACAGCAGAAGAAAAAGTAAACGAGCTTGAGTTTGAACTATTCACTCAGATTTTAAACAAAGTTCTTGTCTTTACCCAAAGTCTGCAGCAAGCAGCAAATACTATTGCAACTTTAGACTGCATAGGTAATTTTGCCCATATTAGCCAAAAATATAACTACACGCGACCAACACTTTTATATTCAGGAGAAATTAAAATTACACAAGGTCGCCACCCAGTTGTTGAAAATTTACTCGATACTGACTCCCCTTTTGTTCCAAATGATGTAACTCTTGATAACATTAACCAATCTTTGGCTTTAATAACAGGGCCAAACATGGCTGGAAAATCTGTATTTATAAGACAAGTGGCTGTTATTGCTTTAATGAATCAATTAGGCTGTTTTGTTCCTGCCAAAAAAGCATATTTGTCTCTGGTAGATAAAATTTTTGTCAGAAGCGGCGCTTCAGATGTGATTACCTCGGGTCTTTCTACCTTTATGGTAGAAATGGTCGAAACAGCACACATTTTGCACAATGCCACTAGCAAAAGTTTAATTGTTATGGATGAAATTGGCCGTGGAACTTCAACCTACGATGGCATTTCTATTGCCTGGGCTGTTGCCTCGTACTTGGCAACACATTTTAAACCAGCTCCTAAGACATTGTTTGCAACCCATTATCATGAGTTGCAGGCTTTGGAAAATGAATTTCCAAAAGCTATTAAAAATTACCATATGGCTGTCGGCGGAACAGCTGCTGATCCTGTGTTTTTGCATGCCCTTACCAAAGGCGGAGCATCACATAGCTTTGGCGTTGCGGTTGCAAAATTAGCAGGAGTGCCACAAGAAGTTATAGATAATGCAACTTCCATGTTGCATGTGTTGGAAAGGCGTTCAACAGAGACAAAAGAAATTAAAAGTGAACCTAAACAAACAACTATTGAACCATTACCAACTCAGCAATCTATAGCAACTCATCTACTGCAAAAGGAATTAGAAAACGTAGATATTGCCAACATGACCCCACTTGAGGCAATGAATAAATTAGCAGAACTTAAAGATCAGCTAAAACTACTTACCGATACCTCTACCAAAGTATTTTTAGAAGCTGACTGATGTAATTATTCTCAATGTATTCCTGAGATATTTTTCGCATAGTTATAAGGGAAGGAGGTTTTATGAAACTACAAACTGGAAAATTTGCGCTTTCAGGAGGAATATACTTTGCAATTTGTGCTGCTGTTTTAACAATGCTTAGTCTTATGCAAATTCCTGGATTTTTGCCATTTACAAAGCTATTGGAAAGCTTTTATGGTCCTTATGGCTATTCCATAAGTTTTATAGGAATTTTTATCGGTGCTTTCTGGGGATTTATTGAAGGATTTATCCATTTTGGCATATTTGCCATTATTTATAATTGGGTTATTGCCAAAAAATAAAAATTTATACTATTATTAATGTCATCCTATGATCTCTCATGATCATTTGATTACATGAAAATTATTCAACTTCCTCCACAAATTATTGCCAAAATTGCAGCTGGTGAGGTTATTGAGCGTCCTTCTTTTGCTGTGAAAGAATTAATCGAGAATGCCATAGATGCCAAGGCTACTGAAATTAGTATTCATATAGAACAAGCAGGACTTAAAAAAATTCAGGTTATAGATAATGGGACTGGCATGGACAAAGACGACTTACTAGAAAGTATTAAGCCGCATACAACCAGTAAGTTATCTGTAGATGATGACTTAATCGGCATAAAAAGTTTGGGATTTAGAGGCGAAGCACTTGCCTCTTTAGCGTCTGTCAGTCATGTAATTATTAAAACAAGAACCAAAACATCTTCTTCAGGCAATCAGCTAGAGATTAAAAACGGCAAAGTACTTTCTGTTTCTTTAGTTGGAACGCCCATTGGCACCAATATTGCAGCCACAAATTTATTTAATTCTGTTCCTGCAAGAAAGAAGTTTTTAAAATCAACCCAAACAGAATTTAGACACATTGTAGAAGTTGTTACCAACTATGCTTTGTTTTATCCAAAAATTCACTTTGTGCTTACCCATAACAAAAAAACTGTTTTAGACTTACCTAAAGAGACTCAATCAAACTCAAGAATTGAAAAGCTGTTAGGACAAGAAATAATGCAGTATTCCCTGCCTGTAAAGAAAGAAGAACAATACCTAAAACTCTGGGGATTTGTAACTAAGCCGCAGCTAAGTAGCAAAACACAAAACAAACAATTTATTTTTGTAAATAACAGAAGAGTTTCTGACAAACTAATAAGCACAGCTGTAAAAGAAGCATTTTCGACAATGCTAGAACCAACAAGTTATCCTATTTTTATTTTGTTTTTAGACATTCCTTTTGAGATGGTTGATGTTAATGTTCACCCAAGAAAAGAACAAGTTGCTTTTATAAACAGCAAGTTTATTTTTGAAACTATTAAACAAGTAATTACCCATGTTTTGAGCGTGAATAACATTACGTTTCAAAGCTTTTTACCTAAGAAAATAGGAGCAGATACAACAACTTCTTATGCAGGGAGATTATTAAAAGAAACGGTCTTGGAAAAGGAATCATTAATTCCAACTCCCTCCTCTCCTATTGTGCAGCTTCATAAAGTGTATATTGTTACCCAAACAAAGGATGGAGTTTTGTTTATTGACCAACATGCAGCACATGAAAGAATATTGTTTGAAAAACTGGTAAAAGAATTTAAGCAGCAAACCGAAAGCACAAGTAGCTTTCCACTCCCTAAACCAATTCCCCTTTCTCTGCCTATCGCTGAGATTGAAATTATAAGAGAAAATTCAGATTTTTTTAACAAACTAGGATTTATGTTTATAGATAAAGGCAACAAAGTTGCAATTACCCATGTGCCCGCTCTTTTTAAAGACAGAAATCCGAAACAATTATTACAGAATATGGTGGATACATTGCAAGAAGACCTCCCGCTTCAGGCAATCGATACCGTGAGTCTTGAAATGCTTTCATTTTTAGCTTGCCGCGCAGCAATAAAATTAGGCGATAAACTAACCTTAGAACAAATGGAAAAGGTAATTTCTGAGCTTGAAAAATCTCCTAATAATGCCACTTGCCCACACGGTAGACCAACAAAAATCGTTTTTCCATTAAAAAACATAAGCAGGCTTTTTAAACGTGCATTATAATACACCTATGGAATTTCACCCGCTAGTTGCAAGAATAAAAGATCTTTTGGAACAAAACCATATATGGTTTGATTATTTTGAGCATGAGCCAGTGAGAACCAGTCAGGAAGCTGCAAAAATTAGAACTGGATATGAGCTTCACCAAGGAGCAAAAGCATTAATTTTAAAATCAAAAGATTTTAATAATAATTCTCGCTTTGTTATGTTAGTTATTCCAGGAGATTTGAGACTAAATAATGCAAAAGCCAAGCAGCTTTTAAAAGCAAAAGATTTACGTTTTGCAACAGAACAAGAAGTATTTGATATTACCAACGGAGTACAGCTTGGTGGGGTGCCCCCTTTTGGCAACTTGTTTGGCATAGACGTTTTTGTTGCCTCACAAGTTTTAGAAAATGAAAAAATTATTTTTAATGCTGGAGACAAACGTGTTTCTATTGCAACAAAATCTGAAGATTATAAATCTCTTGTAAATCCCACAATAGCCGACATTATTTAATAAACCATGCTACAAAAAGAGGAATATAAATTAAGGCGACAACTGTACTGGAAACAACCGCAACTGCAGCTCTTTCTGGGTGTAAATTAAACTGCGTTGAATACGCTACACTATTTGCGGCAACTGGAACAATTGCCAATAAAAGCAATGCCTGGTGAAGTCCAGCTGGAAAAATATGAAACCACGTTGTATCTGCAAAAATAACTCCTAGAGCAAGTAATGGCCATACAATAAATTTAGCAAAATAAGTTATTCCTAGAAATAACCAGTCAAAAGAAAACTTTGCCATGCTTGAAATCCCAAGCCCGACTAACATCATGCCTAAAATTACATACGCTCCCTTAAAACTTGTTATGGTATCTGCATAAATTGGGCCAAGCGGAATATGAAGTACTTGAATCATAATTCCAACAAAAAAGGTATATAACGTTGGCAGCATAAAAACTCGCTTTATACTTTCTTGTACAGTATGAGTTCCATGGGCAACAATAAAATATGCACCTGACACATCAAACACATTCATGCCTAAAACCCCTAACAAATAGGGACCAATATATTCTTTTGGTAAAACAGCCAAGGCAACCGGAAGTCCAAAATAGCCTATATTCCCCATTGCACACACATATGACAAAATATTTTTTGTATTATTTTTAAAAACAATTTGTCCGACACCATAAAACAATAATGCCATTCCCATACTTAAGAAAAAACATAGGATCGGAAACGAAATTGAAGCAAAATTTAAGGGAGTTGTGGCTGCTGCATTAAAGAAGATAACAGGTGAAACTATATATATTACCAACGATGCAATAGATTCCTTTTTAACATGAAAATACTTTCCTGCAACAAAACCTAAAATAATTAATACATACAAAGGAATTATTTTTCCAAGAAGGGTGAGGAAAATAAGCATGAATTTATTATAGTTCTTTTATAATAGCCTCGGCAAGTTGTGTTGTAGAAAGCGAGTTTTGTGAAACAATATCCTTTGTCCCAAGACCCTTCGCCAAAATCTTTTCAACAGCAGTAAATATAGCAACACTCTCTTTTTGTAGATTAAATGAGTATTCAAGCATCATTGCTGCTGACAAAATTGTGCCAATTGGATTGGCAATATTAAGCCCTTTCGCCTTTGGAAAACTGCCATGAATGGGCTCAAATAATGACGTCTTCTCTCCAATTGAAGCACTCGGTAACATGCCAATTGAGCCGGTAATTACCGATGCTTCATCGGTTAAAATATCACCAAACATGTTTTCAGTGACAATCACGTCAAATTTCGAAGGTCTCTTAATGATCTGCATAGATGCATTATCTACAAACATAAAGTCAACTATCACATTTTTGTAATTGTGTTGCATTTGCTGGATAGTTTCCCGCCATAATCTTGAGGTTTCAAGCACATTTGCCTTGTCTACAACTGTTAAATGCTTTTTTCTTTTTTGCGCAAGTCTAAACGCAAACTGGGCAACTCGTTCTATTTCTGGTTTTGAATATTCATTTGTGTCATATGCATAAGTTTTATCTTCACTTCTCCCTTTTTTGCCAAAATAAATACCCCCTATCAACTCGCGAACAACCACAAAATCAACATCTTTAATAATCTCAGGTTTTAAAGGTGACTTAGAAACAAAATCTTTAAATGTAAAAATAGGCCGCACATTTGCATATAAGCCTAGTGATTTTCTCATAGCTAACAAGCCTTGCTCTGGTCTCACTTTGGCTGTTGGGTCGTTATCAAACTTTGGATCTCCAATCGCTCCAAAAAGAATGGCATCAGATTTTAGACATAATTCTTCTGTTTCTTTTGGGAATGGGTTGCCTGTTTTATCTATTGCAGTAGCACCAATTAAACCAGTTGTAAACCTAAATTCATGATCAAATTTTTGTGCAATTGTCTCTAAAACTTTAATCGCTTCTGCTGTTATCTCTGGACCTACTCCATCACCTGGCAAAACTGCAATATTTTTTTTCATATTTATTAAAAATTTATTGAAAAATCATTTTTTCTGTTCTTTTCAAATTCAGTAGTTTTCTGCCGCATAGACACCAAATAATTAATATCATCATAACCATTCATAATACAAATCTTTTTGTATGGATTAATATCAAAATGCTCTACAAGTTCTTTATCATCTATACCAATTGTCTGTTTTTCTACGTCTATAGAAATAATTGCTGTTGGATCATTGTCTACTGTTTCAAATAATTTTTGCAGAAATTGTGGTGTTACCTGAACCGGCAGAAGTGAGTTATTTAATGCATTATTTCTAAAAATATCTGCAAAAAAACTTGAGACAACTGCAGTAAAGCCATATTGAGACAAAGCCCAGGCAGCATGTTCACGGCTACTTCCACAGCCAAAATTGTATCCTGCAATTAAAATTTCTCCTTTGTAAATTGGATTGTTTAAGACAAAATGAGGCTTTGCTGCCCCATCCATGTCAAAACGCCAATCCCTAAAAACATTTTCCCCAAATCCCTCTTTAGAACTAATCCGCAAAAACCGTGCAGGCAAAATTTGGTCTGTATCCACGTTTTCCATATGTAATGGCACTGCTGTTGATATAATTTTATGAACCTTTTTCTTTTGCATATTAATAGTATTGCCCATGTCTATAATCAAAATGCTGATAAATTTTTGTTAACTCTAACATGATCTTTTCAACATCCAAGCCTTTACGAATAACAACAGGTACCGAAAGAAAATCACCTTTATCATCTACCATTGAGACCATAACGCCCTGTTCATATCTTGTTTCTAGTGTTTTATCTGGTTGCTGTTTTTTTACGTACTTGTCTGCTTCAATAAGCAAATCTGCACCATTGGCAATTTGTTCACCTATCCCTTCTATTTGACCTCTATTTCCTTTGCCTGAAGGATTTGCAGAAGATGCGTACACTAATGTTTTATCTTTTTCCCATAATTGCTTTACGATTTGTTCTGATGGCTCTCCAAACTTTATGACAAAACAACTCGTTGCTCGTCTATCCTGAACCATCGGCTTTGAACCAGAAGCTAAATACTTCTCCTCCGCTTCTTTTTTCCATGGGAGAATGCAACCGAGTAATATATCTTGCTCATAGCACGATTTGTATAGTTTATCTATTTGCTCATTTGTTTTTGCCAATGTATGCAATTCGTCAAGCGAAGAACACAAGACAACCCCAGGTTTTGTGAGAGGTCGATTTTTGAGCATAAATTTTTTCTTTAGACCTTCTTGATCAATTGTTGTGATAATATATCCAACTTTTGTCGGCGAAACAATTGCTTTTCCTCCTCGCTTAAACAAATCAACAGCTGTGTTAATAGCTTTCCCTGGATTATCTTCCCAGTGAATTATATTTTTCATAACAACTCCCTTACATCGGTAATTCGACCCTTAATTGCTGCTGCTGCTGCCATAATTGGTGAAGCTAAAAATGTTCTGGCACCTGGTCCTTGTCTGCCTTGAAAATTTCTGTTGCTTGTTGAAATGCAATATTTACCATTTGGAATTTTATCTTCATTCATTCCTAAACATGCAGAACACCCTGCTCCACGCATTTCAAATCCTGCCTCAATAAATACTTTGTCTAACCCCTCTTTTTCCACTTGTTTTGCAACATGTGTACTTCCAGGAACTACAAATGCAATAACATTTGGTGCAATTTTTTTGCCCTTAATGATTGAAGCAGCCATTCGAAAATCCTCTATTCTACTGTTTGTGCAGCTTCCAAAAAATACATAATCAATTTTTTGGCCAATCATTTTTTGCCCTGGTGTTAATCCCATATATTCCATAGCTTTTGCCAAGTTTTCTTTTTCAGAAGAAGTAGTAAAGTCATTCTCTGTTGGAACAGTGCCTGTCACTTTTACTCCCATGCCCGGATTTGTTCCATAGGTTACCATTGGCTCTATGTCTTCAGCTTTTATGATAAGTTCTCTATCATATTTTGCTCCTTCATCTGAAGGCAATGTTTTCCAATACGCAACTGCTTTCTTCCACGCTTCTCCCTTTGGTGCAAATTCTCTGCCCTTTATGTAAGCAAAGGTTGTTTCATCGGGTGCGATCATGCCTCCTCTTGCTCCCATTTCTATACTCATATTACAAATAGTCATTCGTGCTTCCATAGAAAGTGAACGTATTGCAGATCCTGAATATTCAACAAAATACCCTGCTCCACCCGATGCCGAAATTTTGGAAATTATGTAAAGAATAATATCTTTAGAGACAACACCTTTGCCCAATTTGCCGTCAATTTTAATGTTCATTGTTTTCGGTTTATACTGCAAAATTGTTTGGGTTGCCAAAACCTGTTCTACTTCAGAAGTTCCAATACCAAATGCTATTGCACCAAATGCTCCATGGGTTGAAGTATGAGAATCTCCGCAAACAATTGTCATACCAGGCTTTGTTATGCCTAATTCCGGACCAATAACATGCACAATGCCTTGATTTGGATGACCCAATCCCCATAATTCAACTCCAAATTCTTTGCAATTTTTCACAAGTGCTTCAACCTGGCGTCTGGATAACTCCTCTCTTATTGGCAAATGTTGATCTTTGGTTGGAACATTATGATCTGCTGTTGCAAAAGTACGGTTAGTTCTAAATACTGGCAATTTTCTTTTCCTAAGTCCTTCAAATGCTTGAGGAGTAGTTACCTCATGGATTAAATGTGCATCTATATACAAAAGAGCAGGATATCCCTTTTCCTGGAATACAACATGACTTTCCCAAATTTTTTCAAACAGTGTTTTTGCTATCATACTTTACCTCCACAAAGAAAACTTTTTTGTTAAATCTTTAAATATTTCATCATCTCCAAAGAAACAAATACCACAATATTCCAATTCACTTTCAGAAGTTTTGGAGGTTCTTTCTCTCTGCTCTGCTGCCGTTCCTTCTTGCATGGTCGTTGTAAAATCAGTAAAAATAATCCCCCGCTCCTTTAATGCATTCCTCACTGTTCTTATTTGGTTTGAGTTATCACTAGATAAAACAATAAATGGATTATCAGAAATGCTTTTGTGCACTCCTCCTTCTTTATCTACATAATCAAATAACAGTAATTCATCTTTATTTGGATAAATATGAGAAAGACCTGCTGTCATATGCCCCAACGCATTCATGAGCCTGCCTGTCTCTATTTTTTTATTTAAAATTGCAACAAATTTTTTCATATCTTTATACTATCTTATTTAGTGCATCAATGTATGCTCTAACAGATGCAACAATAATATCTGTATCTGCACCAAACCCATGATAGGTATTCCCTTTGTATGTAATTTGAATATGTACTTTGCCCATATCATCGCTCCCTCCACTCATTGCCTGAATTAAAAACTCGTCCAAAATTACATCTTTTTGCACTATCTTGTTGACTGCTCTAAAAGCCGCATCAATCGGACCATTACCATATGAAGAAGATTTTCTATGCTTGTCACCAATTTTTATAGAAACAGTGGCTCGAGGCTTTTTTGCTGTTCCTGCAATTATCTCGGCGGATAATAATTTAATGCCACTTGGTTGCGTTTTTTCTCCCATAAGTATTCGCAAATCATTGTCGTTGACATCTTTTTTCTTGTCTGCAACTTCTAAGAAACGTGTATAAATTTGATCTAATTCTTCTTTATTAACCTTATATCCTAATCTTTCTAAGTGAAACAGCAATGCTGCTCGACCTGATCTAGCTGTTAAAGATAATGAACTTTGACTAATTCCAACATCCTCAGGATTCATAATTTCATAGGTAAAACGGTTCTTTAAAATTCCGTTTTGGTGAATTCCAGATGAATGAGCAAACGCATTTCGTCCAACAATTGCCTTATTTGCCTGCACCGGCATTCGCATTAATCGTGAAACCAACCTACTTGTAGGATAAATTTTTTGCGTATGAATATTTGTGGTTGTTTGTAAATCTTTGCCTCTGGTTTTTAGAATCATAACAGCTTCTTCCAAAGAGGTATTTCCTGCACGCTCTCCAACTCCATTTACAGTCACTTCAATTTGGCTTGCCCCATTAATAACTGAGCTAATGGTATTTGCTGTTGCCAGACCTAAATCATTGTGACAATGTACTGAAAGAATCACATTTTCAATGCCTTTTACATGATCAAAAAGATATTTAATCTTTGCACCAAATTCCTCAGGCAAACAGTATCCTGTTGTATCGGGAATATTTACCGTTGTTGCCCCTGCTTTAATTGCAGCCTCAATAAACTTGGCCAAAAATTCATTTTCTGTTCGTCCTGCATCCATGGCAGAAAATTCAACATCTTGTGCAAATTGTTTTGCATATTTTATAGCCTCAATCCCTTGCTCCATAATCTTTTCTCTGGTTGATTTAAATTGATGAATAATATGAATATCGCTACTGCTAATAAAGGTATGAATTCGTTTGTTTTTGGCAAATTTTAATGACTCAACTGCAGCATCTATATCTGCTTTAATTGCTCTGGATAAAGCAGCAATGGTAGGTCTAGTAATAGCTTTTGATATTTCTTGAACAGAGTGCAAATCCCCAGGACTGCTTATGGGAAATCCTGCCTCAATAACATCTACTCCTAATTCATCTAAGGCCTTTGCAACCTCAATTTTTTCAACAGTGTTCAACTGACAGCCTGGTGACTGCTCTCCGTCTCTTAGTGTTGTATCAAAGATAATTATATTTCTCTTCATAGTAATTAGCGTGTTAGAACAAAATTTTTGCAGATCGCATTATTGCTCCTTTATTTATTGTAATTTGCAACTGCGGAGCAAAAAAATTTTCGTTCCAACATGCGTCTGCCCACAAAAAAACCGCCCAATGTGGCGGTGGTTTCTGGATTTGGTTACGACCAGCTCCCCCGCCTTAGCGGCTAAGAAGGAGACCAAGAAGTAATCCAAATTTCATAAGTATAAAAAGATTCTACAAATATTCCAAAAATTTGTCAACGTGAATATTGATTAATTACTATAAGTTATGTATAATACTTGCTTACTATGCCAGTACAACAAGAAACCCGAAAACCAGTGGTACACCCCTCCTCATTTGCTATTCTCCCAAATACTCATACTTCTGGAGTCCGAATTGAAGCAAGTGTTGATGCTATCCCTATGGTCAATAGAGCGGATATTGCTCAAGGCGTAGCCTTAAGATTACCACAAGCTCAGGTACATGCAATTTCCCTTGCTCAAGTACAAGAAGTAACAGAAATACATTCAGAAGGAGAAGAGACACGAATAGCTACAGTAACAAAAACAATCTTACATCCAACCGAATCGGCTTCCATTGCAGAACAAACAATTGCTGTTTTTAGAGGTAGTCAAACAGAATACGGTGCAGGCTCATTCGTAGAAGTTCCGACAACAACAATTTTACTCAAAGAATTAAGACAATTTAGTCACCAAGCCGGTATTGTTGCAACAGGCGGAGTTGATAATCTTATTGCGCCCGAAGATCCTGATCATATGTATTCAAGAAGCATGCAGGCAACAGATGGAGTTGCATTAGCCATGGCTAATGGCTTAATACCACAGCATATTGTAAGACTTATTGGTCCTGCCGCACGAGGAGCTTCAGAAGGAGTATCAACAGCAGAAATATATGAAGCAGTTGCCTATAATCCTCACTCAACGACACATAGAAGAAACCAAGTTTCTGTAGGAAAAGCATTAAGTTTGGATGAAACAGGCGGAGTCCATATGTCTTTAAGTCCCAACTTAGCTCGCGATATTTTAACCCATCATACATGGATTAGTGCAGAAGCTTTAGAAACAGACCCAGCTCAACAACCCTTTGTTTTAGTGATTGAAGGTGGAGATGGAATAACTTCTGTAGAAGATGCTGTTCAGGCAGAGCTTAAAGCTAAAGGTATCAAAAATGCGGCTTGGGTAATTCATGCACAAGGAGAAGATTTACGAGTTAAAGGAGCAATTATTCGTGATTTACCAGATGGAAATGGCGTACGAGATCTTTCTCATTTACAACAATTACAACAACCATTAGATTTTGTTGGTGGATCAATGACAATCACCGGACAAATGACACCACATCACCCGGATGGCGCGTTATTTATACAAACAGGCCTTAGATATGAACGTCATGAGCATGGTATTGGACAAGCACCAGATAAATCACATAGAGGCGGACATATTAATGCAACAGTTTTAGGAGAGCATTCACGAGCGTATGTTGTGGTAAGACCAATAAGAGATGTTGTAGAAGTTGATGCATCTTTAACAGTTGGAACAAGAATGGAAGCAATGAAATTACCTGGAGCTGCAGAACATGAACTAGTTTTAAAAAGTATTGCATTTAAAATTATGGGAAACGAAGTAATAAAACAAGCGACAAATTTAAGTCTTACTGCTTTACAAGTATCAGATTTATATACTCTAACCCAAGGAGATTTAGGTCGCATGTTGGAAATTATGGACTCAACATCTTTTAGAATGAATCTTTTAGTACAAAGACAAGCAAAAATAGAAAGAATGCAACAAGAAGCAAGGCAACTAGTTAGAGAAATTGAAATTGCTCATCTCCCCCAACCTGAAATATTAAATATTCAAGAAGTTTCTTGGGAACAAATACGAGAGGATATTATGAGAGTCGAGCAAGAAGCATTTGCAGATACAGGATTTAGTGAGGAAGAATTACGAGAAATGATCTATGACGCACCAAACGGAACAACAATTATACAAAGAGATTTGACAGGCAGAATTATTGCCTACACATCTGCCATGGCAATAAGTTGGGACTATCCAGAAAGAGAAACAGAAGATGCAGAAACTGCCTACATTGAATCAACTGCAATTGCAACTGACTATCAAAATTATGGACTTGTTGCAAAGCTTATGACCGCGCTAGAAGACGAATTGCGTAGAAAAGGATTTCAATACGTTGAACGTGATGCAAGGGTAGAAAATGGCTGGGCTGATTCTGTAGAAAGACATTATGCAGGCAGAATTATTGGAGAGCCAGAACTTCATGATAGTGATTGGGGTCCACAAAAGCACTTTAGAATTAGTCTCTAATTTTCTTTTCTTTTTTGTTTTTGGTAACATTAAGCTGATATGATAGCGACTTTTATTTTGTCCTTTAGGGAATTTTTGGAAGCTTTTTTACTGGTTGGGCTTTTCTTAGGTGTGTCTAAAAAACTTAATTTAGGAAGAACAAAAGAGATTTTATTTGCTTCTGGAACAGGACTTTTACTGTCATTAATTTTGCCCACTCTCGTATTTATCTTTGGCTCAGATGCACAAAAAGTAGTAACAGAAAAAAACGCCGATCTTTTGGAAGGCTATTTACTTACTTTTTCGGGTATTTTTATTGCGTATGTTGTTTTTTCAATACACAAAATGATGAAAGAAACCAGCAAAAACTGGGCAAATAAAATTAAAACGCAACTGGTAGAAAAAGAAATCTTTGATATAACTCTTTTTGCAACCATTACTCTTTTTATTGCCAGAGAAGGCTTTGAAATAGCCTTGCTAACAGCCACCACTTCTCTCTTTACGGTATTTGCTCAAAATGTGCTTGGCCTTTTACTAGGATTTTTAGGAGGAGCAATTATCGGCAGTCTTGTCTATTTCTCTTTATTAAAGATTTCTATCTCTAGAGTATTTCAAATCACAGAATATGCCATTGTTATTTTCGGAGCAGCCATGATGAAAAACGGTATAAGCAACTTAGTTGCAAACTATAGCAAAATTAAAATAGAGAACATAATTCCACTTCATTTATCCTTTTTACCAGGAGACAATACAATTTTTGGACATGTAGTAAAAAACTTGTTCGGATTTGAGAAAGAGTTTAGTATTGCTTCACTCTTCATCATGGCAGCATACATTGTTATTATGTATATTTTCTTCCTCCACAAGAAACCAGCCTCAAAATAATCTTGTTGCTAGATCCTTTCTTTTGTCCAAAATGATACTGAATGAACTTGATGTTACTTTGGAGAGACTTTGGTAGACCAATGCTTGTAGGCAGGATTATTGCCGTGAACAACATCAAAATACATTTTTTTAATTTTATTTGTAATAGGTCCCGGCTCGCCATTGGCTACTTTTCTACCGTCAACTGAAATAACAGGTCCAACTTCTGCGCCTGTGCCAACCAAAAACATTTCATCTGCTTGATACAATTCTGTTCTACCAATACTTCGCTCTACTGTTTTTATCTTAAGCTCTTTTTCTAGAAGCGTCATAACAGTGCTTCTGGTAATTCCTTGCAAAATATCATCAGAAACAGGTGGAGTTATAGCAACTCCATCTCGAATGATAAACAAATTCTCTGCACTTCCCTCTAATACATGGCCATTGCGATCTAAGAAAATAGCCTCATCAAAGCCACTGTTTAATGCATCGGATTTTGCCAACGCTGTATTTACATATGCACCAGTTATTTTTGCTCTTGGTGGAATACTGTTGTCATTAACCCGAGTCCAGGAAGAAACTGCAACTTTTACTCCTTTTTCTGTGTTGACATAGCGTCCCATTGCAACAGTATAAATACTAATTGCACTTTTTAACTTTGGCAAAGAGAAGTTGCCAATAACTGTGTCTGCTTTGTACAAAAATGGTCGAATATAAATATCTTCTTTAGAAAAGTTTTTTTGTAAAAGTTCAACAGTTATCTTGCATAAATCAGCAATTGAGTAAGGAATATCCATGCACAAAACACGGCCTGATAAAAAGAGTCTTTTGTAGTGATCTTCAAGTCTGAATACAAAAAGAGCATCTTCTTTTTCGTTGTAGTATGCTCTGATTCCTTCAAAGCATCCTGTTCCGTATTGCAAAGCATGTGTTCTTACAGATACAACTGCTTTTTCTTCTGGAACAAATTCACCATTTAAAAATACTGTAGTTGCCATAATTTTCCATTCATGACTATACCACAGCCAAGTATTTCTTGTAAACTATACTCCTCTGTGATACTTTGCCAAATGCTTTTCTATAATCTTTTGTGCATCGGGATTCTCAAAATGCTCTTGAATAAACTCCATTGTCTCTCTAGGATCTTGCGTATTTACATACACATTTGTTGCCAATTCAAATCCGCCAATTCTTTTTTGTCTTGGGATAATACGCAAATACCAGTGTTTCCAAGGACTAATATAAAAATTGTATGGGAATTCATTACCATGCCTAATTGTTAAAATTTGAACAAGTCGTTGCAAAGAAAATGCCAAATCTTCTAATTCTTCATCCAAGGTTTCTCCAAAGCGGGTATTTTGTTCTTTTGGAGCAATCCATACCTCATCTGGCCACTGCGAAGTTAACGGACAAAACAACCTAAAATGCGTTGTTTCTTGCGTTTCACTACTTTCTATACTGTCAATTGGCGGAACCTGTAAATCAACAGTTGCCGGAGTTACAACTAATTGACTATGCGGATGTTCTAGACTTTCTCCGCTTGCTTCTCCATGGTTATGGAAAATAGTTACATTCCCGCTGTTTCTATGGTAATTGTATCGCTCACGATACACTTCTAAAATTCTGACAACTTGTTTTAAAGAAAGTTCCTCAAAGTTTTTATGATGATCAGGACTATGCACAATTACTTCATGAATAGGAGCAAAAGGAAATTTGTTTTCCAAGACTCTCACTAACCAGTTGGTATCTCCCAATTCCCCACCAACTCTATATACTTCTTTTTCTTGACTTGTCTCTGCTGGACAAAATGGACAAAGAATTTGAGTACTATTTGATTGATCAGGGCGTTTTGCACGCCGTGGAGCTAAAATTACCCATTGTTTACTATGTGGATTGTGAAGAAATTCGTAATCAGACATACCCTATTACCATCTTACTACATTTTTTTTAACTTGGGTAAACAACAAATTCTTATTTCAATAATACCTGCAATTTATTTTATCTTTATCTTTTTTATAACTCTTTTGGCTAATAGAGAGAATAAAATAAGTATGTAAAAACATATAGTAATATGTAATAACATATCGTAATAAATCAATATTATGTCGAACAATCATTTTTTTAAAAAAATATTCCTGTATTGCTGCAGATGCATATCCTTTTACAAATTTTAAAAAACATTGATCTTGACCTAGTTACCCAAGCAGCACAGAGTATTTTTATTGCACTAGGCAAAACACCTCAAAACAAAAAAATTTTTGAAGAAAGAAACATCTATGAATGACCACAAGATTTTATTAAACAAACCCAACTATACGTAGAGATAATGCAGAATCACTTTGAAGCTAGTTTGTATCTGAGTACGTAAAATACAAAAGAAATTAAAGCTAATTGACGCTTTATTCTCCATGGTTGTCTAATTAATCTATACATCCAGGCAAGACCAAGGCTGGAAAAAAGCTTTGGAGGACGAAGAGAAGGAGAAATAATCTGGTCAAATGCCCCACCCACTCCCATCATGACTCTAACAGGCACGTTATTGATATGTTCTTTCATCCAAATTTCTTGCTTTGGCGCTCCAAATGCAACAAATAATATATCAATTGGTTTTTGAGGCTGAAATTCTTCCCATTCACTACCTGCAAATACTACTTGTAAGCCCGGATGCTTTTTGCGCAAGCACTCAGATACCCTGATTGCTACGCCAGGCCTTCCACCAAGAAATCCTACCGTTATAGGCCAATCGACTGCCTTTTCACAGAGCTTTTCCATGAGGTTTGTACCAATAATTCTCCCCGCCAATGATGTACCCACGATTTTGCCTGCTAACAACATCCCCACTCCATCAACCAAGGCCAAATTAGCAGAGTTTATGCTTGTCTTTAATAAAGAATTTTTTAATGATAGCATAAAAATTTCCGGGTTAGGTGTCACAATATAGATGTTTTTTTGTGTTTTTTGTAAAATTTCCCTAATATACTCTAAGACTTTTCCTTCAGTTGCATTTGTTAGCCCCACCCCCATCACCTGAGTTTTCACCAAATCTGGTATTTCACTATAAGCTCTAAGTGACGGTTTTGAAATTATTGTTTTACTTGATTGTTGAACATTTTTACTACTCATAGAATTTATTTATTTAACAAGCTAAATAATATTATCTTACCTTGAGGTGCTTTCTGCTGAGGCATTAAACTATATGATATTTTTTTATTCATTTTTTGTCTTGTTTACTGTTTTCACAGAAATCAAAAACCGAGCCTAAGATTATTATAAGCTATTTTCGTGAAATGCTTCGTTTGTATAGTTCAATATTCTCTAACGCGACCCCTGTTCCTCTAACCACACAAAGCATTGCATCCTCTGCAACATGGCATGGAACTCCGGTTTGCTGAGTCATTAATTTATCAAAATTATGCAAGGTTGAAGTTCCGCCAGCCATAACTATTCCTTTATCTATAATGTCACTGGCCAATTCCGGAGGTGTATCTTCCAAAACTTTTTTAACTCCATTAATCATATCCAAAAGTACCGGGCGGATTGCATCATGAAGCTGAATCTCATTCACCTCTATTGTTCGGGGTAATCCTGTTATGCTGTCTCTGCCTCTAATTTCCATTTTCCGAGCCTGACTTTCTTTTATTCCTTCAACAAATGCATTACCAATAGTAATCTTCATTTCTTCTGCAGACCTTTCACCAACAAGAAGATTAAACTTTCTTTTGACATAATTAGCAATAGCTTCATCTATTTTTGTCCCAGCAACTCGAGTTGAGCTATGTACTACTACTCCACCCAAAGAAATAACAGCAGCCTCAGTTGAACCTCCACCAATGTCTACGACCATATGTCCTGCTGCTTGAGCTATTGGAATTTTTGCACCAATTGCCGCAGCAAGAGGTTCTTCTATTAAATATGCAGTTTTTGCACCGGCTGACATTGTTGCGTCTAAAACAGCGCGTCTTTCAACTTGAGTAACGCCACTTGGAATACAAATCATAACCTCAGGCTTAAAAAAACGGGATTTGCCACAGGCTTTATCGATAAAATAAGAGAGCATTGCTTCAGTAATTGAGTAATCGGCAATCACTCCTTCTTTAAGAGGACGCATAGCAACAATATTACCTGGAGTTCTGCCTAGCATTTCTTTTGCTTCTTTGCCAACAGCTACAACATGATTCTCCTCAGCTGTTACGGCAACAACTGTTGGCTCATTTAGAACAATTCCCTCTCCTGCCAAATATACTAATGTGTTGGCTGTTCCTAAATCTATTCCGACTCTTTTTGAAAGCATAATTTTTTTAGCGGCTTAATTAGAATTTTGAAATGATAGAAAATGCAAGAAAACCTAGTCAAAATATATCCTAACTATATCATTTTCAAAACGTAGCCTTATAAAATTGATTATATAATCAATAATGAGCAATTTGCAATTGCAAATATAAAAAGATTATATGTAAATCCCAAAGTTAAACAAAGATAGTATGAATATAACTGTCATCTTTTGTTGCAAGAGCATTTTTATAGCAGTATAATGAGGCAATCAATGAGAAAACAACTACTTATCTCTCTTGGCATTTTAGTTTTTTTATTTTTGGGCACAATTATTGCCATTATTTATGGCAAAGGATACCAAATTGACTTTAGACATGGCAGACCAGAAATCAGCGGTACAGGGCTTTTAGTTACAACCAGTATTCCTGACGGAGCACAAGTGTTAATTAATGACCATTTAACAACCGCGACCAACAACACCATTAATTTGGCTCCTGGCTCATACAATGTAACAATCCAAAAAGAAGGATACTATCCATGGCATAAAACAATTCAAGTGCAAAAAGAAGTTGTTTCTAAAGCAACTGCTACGCTTTTCCCTAATGCACCAAAATTGGAAAGTATTACCGATTTGGGAATTAATAATCCAGCACTTGATCCCTCAGGCACAAAAATTGCCTTTACTGTTGCTTCACAATCTGCAAACAGTAAAAATGGCATTTATGTTTTATCAATGAATGCAAATCCTCTTTTAACGCTTCAGGGTGACTCTACACAAATAATTGATGACACAGTTGATACTTTCTCAACTGCAACACTTTCCTGGTCACCTGATGGTCAAAGTATTTTAGCCACTATAACAAATAATGATAGAACAACTAACTATTTATTAAATGCAAACGGATCTAATGCTTCTCCAAAAGATATTACCGAAACATTAAGCACAATAACCGATCAATGGGCTGCACAACGATTGGAAAAAGCAAATGCACGAATTGCAGGGCTTCAGGCAAACTTAAAAGCAATTGTTCAAAATAACTTTACTATTCTTTCCTGGTCACCCGATGAGACCAAGATTCTCTATACAGCATCTGCTTCTGCATCTTTACCATTGGTTATTAATCCTCCATTAATAGGAGCAGATTCAACACCACAACAAAGAAATATTCAAAAAGGAAACATCTATGTCTATGACATTAAAGAAGATAAAAACTTTTTGCTTTTGGCAAATCCAGCTCCAGAAGAAGAAAATGGACCTAAATTTACCTGGATGCCGGACAATGCCCATTTGTTATATGTTCATGACAAACGAATAGATATTGTTGAATACGATGGCAGCAATGATACGACTATGTATGCAGGTCCATTTTTTGATCACTTTGTTTTCCCATGGCCAACAGGTGGCAAATTTGTTATGTTAACAAATCTTGGAAATACAGATACAACTCCAAACCTCTATACCGTAGGTCTACAGTAAATCGTCTTCCTTATTCTGTTCCAGATATTTTAACAATGAACGCAGTTCACGTTCCGATTGTAAAAATGAGATCAAACCTCTTTTCGTTTGAGCAAGAACTTTAAAAGAAGATAGAACTTCTTTATTCTTATTTGTTAAAACTGTTTCTTTCGTAGGAATAAGCTTAAGAATCTTCATGATTCAATTTTACCAAAACCATATAATTTTGTTTATCTAACTGGCTTTGCGATAACAAGAAGTCGTTTAAATGTTGTCCCCGGAGGCCAACATGTTTGCAGAATAAGT
>DASVYQ010000014.1:0-5101 GCA_036392095.1 Patescibacteria group bacterium | reverse complement strand
AATTTTGTATTCTATTTTTTTATTTGATATTTTCTCTATTTTCTTAATTAAATCTAATACAGATAAATTTTCTTTTGAAGAAAAGTTATATGCTTGTCCCTTTAACGTATTAAATTTTTTTAACAAAAACAAATATCCATCAACTACATCTTCTACATAAATATAGTCTCTTTTATATAAACCATTACTTCTAATTTTTAATTTTTTATTTTTAACTAACGCCTCACAAATTCCAGGAATAATTCTATCAATATGTAAATCCCCTGGACCATATACATTTGCAAATCTGGTAATGATAACCGGTGTATTATATGTTTTTATAAATGTCTGCGCAATTAAATCTGCACTTGATTTAGATACATCATACGGGTGATCCCCTTTTAAAGAAGATTCCTCGGTATATGCCGCATTTGTCTTTCCATATGCTTTATCTGAAGAAGCAAAAATTATCCCAGTAATTTTCTTTTCTAGTCTTACTGCTTCTAGTAAATTTATAGTTCCTAGAATGTTTGTTTGGAGCGTTTTATAGGGATTTTTATATCCTTCTTGTACTATTGTTTCAGCGGCAAGATGAAAAATAAAATCTATTTTATATTTTTTTATAATGGACAATACTTTTCTTTTGTTATTTATATTAAGCTTTTCTAGAATAACTTGTCTAAAAATTGGATCAGTAGCAAAAAGAGATTTATCTTCAATTTTTATATATGGAACAACAACAGAATATTTTTTTTGTAAAAGTTTTTTAACCAAATGACTTCCAATAAACCCTGTTCCTCCAGTTACCAATATTATTTTAATTTTATTTTTTTTATTTACTCCCATACTTTCCATTTAGGATTATCTTTCCAAATTTTATTTAAATCATCCACATCATTATATGTATCCATAGAATGCCAAAACCCATCATGTACATATAGAGATAATTGCTTTTGATTAATAAGTCTTTTTAATGCCTCATGTTCCATTTCTTCTTTTTTAAAATATTCCATAGCTTTTTTATTAAATACCATAAAGCCACCGTTTACCCATTCGTTAAGGATTGGCTTTTCTACAAATTTTTCAACAATGTTGTTTTTTCCAGAACTTAATAATCCATATTTACTTCTTGGATGAATTCCAACAACTGTTCCTAAG
Source organism: Patescibacteria group bacterium (assembly GCA_036392095.1). Taxonomy (GTDB): domain Bacteria; phylum Patescibacteriota; class Microgenomatia; order Levybacterales; family UBA12049; genus PPGL01. Next base: position 3,964 of record DASVYQ010000014.1, on the reverse strand, counting down.
GTCTTTTGTTTTTTATGAAATGCAAAAAGTTTTTTTATATTTATATCTGCAACTCCATCTCCATATGTGACCATAAAATATTTATCTTCTTTTGGAATATAATTTTTAGCTCGCAGAATTCTTTCACCAGGCAATGTATCAATACCTGTGTCTACAAATGTAATCTTAAAATCTTCAATCCCGTCTTTATTTGAGTTTTTATATATTTTTGTGTAATTAGATTTTGTAAAAAGAGTAAAATCATGTAAAACTTGTTTTTGGTCTAAAAAATATTGTTTTATATAATCCCCTTTATAACCTAATGCAATAATAAAATCATTAAAACCATAATGGGCATATATTTTCATTATGTGCCAAAGTATTGGTTTTCCACCAATTTGTACCATAGGTTTTGGTTTAAATTCTGTTTCTTCTTTTAATCTATATCCAATTCCTCCAGATAGAATAATTACTTTCATAAATAAATCTAAGCAAAGCTTTGTAGAGCAATTTTAGGAGAGTAATGATCTAAAGTCAATTAGAAGAAACTTTTTTATGCAAAATGAAAATAATTCCAAAACTACCAATTACTGAAACAAAGGTTATAATCCAACCGATTCTTAACATTTTTTGAGGAGTATAGGAAAGTTTTACCGCACCATTACCTTTTTGGGCAATTGTAAACTCATTTAAGTTATCAAAAGTCTTTTGCGAATGTGTAAATATAGTACCATTTTGAATATACCATTGGGGATCAAATCGTTCTGAAAAAATAAGATTAAATTTATCAGGCGCATTTTGGAAATAAATAACACAAGATGTTGGACTACTGCATTTCCAAGATGTAGAAACTGATAGTTGATTGCCTTTTATATCTTCTACCCAAAAATGACCATTTGTATTTTGAATTTGATATACAGCTATATTCCCTAAATTTTTTAGCTGCATTTTTTTAAGCCAGCTAATTTTGTCCAAAAGCTGTATTGTTTTTTCTCTTTGAACATTATCATATTTTCTATTCTTTACAAAGAATATTTTTTCACTATCAAGTGGAACAACTATATATTTTATATCCTCTCTTTTAAGACTTTCTGGGGTTTTTATTTTTTGCAGAATTTGAGCAAGTTTTACCGGATCATTTGTCTTAAAAACATCTTGTGCATTTATAAATGGATGAGAATTGGAATAAGAACCGAAAATATCAATATTTGGTACCCAAAGTGTTCTATAAAATTCCGGTTGACTTGCAATAAACGTATCAAGATTTGTATAAACTGCAGGAACTTTTTTCGCAATAAATATTCCACCCAATTTTCCTAGCCACAATTGACGGATTAACACTAACCAAAATAAAACTAATATAATAGGAATAATTTTTGCAATTAATTTAAAATGAGTTGTCTTAATGAATTCAGTAAATTTTGCAATAGTAACAGGAATAAGAAATGAATAAGCAAGTGCAATAAATACATAGAACTTTGTTGGATCACGAAACATAATAAATCCGGGGATATGAGTAAATAACCAGCCATATATGCTTCCAAAGGGACTATTTTCTCCTTTTGCTAAAAATACCCCTAAAAGACCAATTATTGAATAGAATAAAATGCTTCTTCTAGTTTCTGATTTTACTTTATTAATAAAAAATATTGCACCAAAAGCAAAGATTGGCAAGAGCAAAAATTCCGGACGCATAAAATATACTTTTCCAAAAATATTTTCAGGCCAATTTGGATGCAAAAGCCCAAATGTATCTGAAAAATTAGCAAAAGATAAAAATGAGATTATTTTAGGACTGGTAATCTCTTCTCCAAACCCCAATGTTGCAGACTGTCTTGAGGTAATTAAACCGACAATCCAAACACCGTTAATTAAAATAGACAAAATTCCTGAAGAAACAAAAAAAATAACCCTTTTCTTTAAAATATTTAACGAAAATTCGCTTTTAATAAAAGAAAAAACTAGACATAACAATAAGATTAAACTTGTTAAATAAAAGATACGTAAATCAAAAAATAACACAACTCCCGCACTAACGGCTAATAATATACCTTGCATAACTAATTTGGAATTTTTTATTTTTTGGAAATTATCTGAAAATAATATTTTGGAAAAACTAAAGACAAATGGAACGAGAGAATATGCCATAACAACACCCATTTGCCCTCCTCCCAAAATCATAAGAATATATGTATTTGTTGTATAAATTAATGAGCCAATAACTGAGCGTGTAAAAAGATACGAAGAAATAAGAGAAAAAATCAAAAATGGAAAAAACCAAAAAATTCTTTCAACAACAGACCATGGGAGAATTTGCATAAATACTTTACTTGTAAACTGAAAATACATTTCTACTCCAGCAAGAGCTGATGTGTTTTGCCCAATTTCTACGTATGAGCGATAAATTGCAGGAATTAGCGGAAATGAATCTGATGTACTTTTAAATACATAATGCCAGTCTCCCCCCACGATTGTTTGGAAAGTAAAGAATTTATAAAACAGAAGAGGAATCAACAACAGTAGTAAACTAATTTTCTTCATGTATGCTTAATTGAAGCTCTTTTCTAAGAGACTCAGTAATATTGTATAACTTTTGATGACTTTCATCCCAGGAAAATCCATACACTTGAGATAGATTAAATTTTTTAGCCTGAACATCCTTTAGCAAAACAGGTTTTTGGTAATAATATCCAAATCCATAGTTTCCTATTTTTTGATAACCTTGATCATTTAATTGGTACAAAAATCCATTATCTAAAATTTGTGGCTTCAAATAATGAGGATCGTTATACCAAACCATTAGTACATTTCCAAATCCGGATTGAAACGGTACCTTTAAGTCAGGGATTAAGTAATCTGATCCTGTACCCGTAACAAAAATAACTGAATCTTTAACTGGCAAATGAGGCATAAGTACTTTAAATTGATATAAAACGGTTTTTCTCTGCTGTGCGATTTGGATTCTGGAAGCCAAATCAATTTGAATGTTTTGATAATTAACTATAGCAATTAGAATAACAATTATTACCATAAGCTTTTCTGCTATGTTTGATCTAAAAGCTTTCTGGAAGAAAAGATAAATAAAAATACTTAACATAAGCGCGGCAAATATATTAGGTGTGTAATAATAACGAGGCTCTAAAAATGTCGTAAATCTTGGTAATGGAACATATGGGAGAATACTAATAAAAAATCCAATCCCCGATAAAATAAAGACAGAAGTTAGCTTTGGATTAATTTTTTTAAACTTTGGATATAACCATACAACAATTGTCAATAAAACAAATGATGCGAGTAAATATAAAATATCTGGAGCAAGAGTTTCTATTAAATGAGGAGCAACTGCATTATGTGCTAAATCCGGATATTCGCTTAACAAAAATTCTTTTGAAGCAGAAAATAGAATGCTGTTCCAATCAAATATTTGAGCAAGAGCTAATAAAGGATAAAATAAAATTTTCAGATATAAAAATACCACTGAGGTATGTTCCGGTTTAACAACGACTCCTGTTGGAATAAGTGGATTAATAACTAATAAAATTAATTTGAAAAGAAAAAATAATCCTAAAAATAACGGATAGAACACTGTCTTTCTAATCTCTTTATCTTTTAACAAAGATCTTGAAATTTCTTTATTTTTATAAACTAAATAAATAAATGGGAAAAATATGACCAGACTTAGTGACGTTTCTTTAGAAAAGATTGAAAATAAATACGTAATAATTGATACAATAAAAATTGAAATCTTTTTTTTATCTAAATAATAAAGATAAAGAATAAAACTTAACAGTAAAAATAATGTTGAGAGTTCTGCTCCAAGGCTTGCAGCAAACCAAGTAACTGCTTGACTTGAAAGCCTGTGAATCCCAAATAATAAACTGGCACTAAAAGCAATATAAATATTTTTTGTTAATTTTTTGGCTAATAAAAAAACAAAAAGAGTGCTGCCAAGATGAAATATAATACTAATTACAAAATACCAAAC
>DASVYQ010000013.1:0-2541 GCA_036392095.1 Patescibacteria group bacterium | reverse complement strand
ATGGTTTGCAACTGCAATTTGCGGGAATGATATTTTAAGCTCCACATTCTACGTTTCCGGTATCGCGATTATTTTTGCTGGTGTTTATGCTCCCTTAGTTATGGCCTTTATCGGCCTTGTTTTATTTTTCTACAAAGCAGTATATACAGAGGTTGTCGAGGCTCTTCCTATTAATGGAGGAGCATATAACTGTTTACTTAATGCGACTTCAAAATCAGTAGCATCTCTTGCCGGAGTGACGACGATTCTCTCCTACGTAGCAACTGCAGTGATCTCTGGAAAAACAGCAGTTGAATATCTGGACGCAATTATAAAAGTTCCCGTGACTATTTTGACTATTGGGCTTTTGGGATTCTTTGCAGTGTTGGTTATCATGGGATTGAAAGATTCTGCAAAAGTTGCTTTGACAATTTTTGTATTTCACATTATCAGTCTTATTGCTTTTCTTATTTTAGGAGCTTTTTATATCTTGCACGGCGGTCATAACTATTTGTTGGCAAATCTTGCTCAAACGACAAAAACGCTGACTCCGAATTCGTCTGGACTTTTGAAAGCATTATTCTTTGGGTTTGCAGCCTCAATGCTTGGGGTTTCAGGATTTGAAAGCTCAGCAAATTTTGTAGAAGAGCAACAAAAAGGAGTTTTTAGAAAAACACTTCGAAACATGCTTATTACTGTTGCTGTCTTTAACCCACTAATTGCACTTATTATTCTTAATGTTATGCCAATTGATGCTATTGCAGCCGCAAAAGATTTCATTTTGGCTGATGCAGCACATATTTTTGCCGGACATATCTTTGAAGTAGTTTTGGTAGCTGATGCATTCTTAGTGTTAGCAGGAGCAGTATTAACCGGATTTGTTGGAGTAAGCGGTCTGATTTATCGTATGGCATCTGATGCTGTCTTGCCAAATTTCTTTACAAAAGAAAATTCTAAAGGATCATATCCTCGTATCGTTATTGCTTTCTTTGTTCTTTGTACATCAATTCTTCTTGTTACAGGAGGAGATTTGCTTGCTTTGGCAGGAGTTTATACGATTGCCTTCCTTACAGTTATGAGTTTGTTTGCATTGGGAAATTTGATTCTTCGAGAAACCAGGTCTGAATTAAAGAGAACCTATCATGCTCCTGTAGTTTTTGTTGTTTTAGCTCTTCTCTCAACCGTTTTGGGAATTATTGGCAATATTAATCTTGAACCAAAGAACTTAACCTACTTTGCTACGTACTTTATTCCTGCAGTTATTCTTATTTTCATTTTTGCAAATATGGATTTGATAATTAAAAATCTGATGCGCGTAACAAGAAAAATTCCATTTATTTACAATTTCTTGGAACGAAATTTTGATGACATGCACGAAGGACGATTCCTTGCATTTGTTCATCATATAGACAGATTGCATTCAATCCTTGACTATGTAAATAAAAATGAAACAGGATGGAATATTACACTTGTTCATTCAGCATGTGAAGAGCATAAAAATGATGTAGGAAAAGGAGCAAAAGAAGTACAAGAAGTAATTAATACATTACAAAAAGCAGGAGTATTTCCACACCTTCGAGTGAATGTGGTTTTTGAAGATAAACCATTTGGACCAGAGCTTATTGAAGAAGTTTCAAAGAAATTTAAAGTGAGAAAAAATAGAATACTTATTGGATCAATTCATAATTTTCATCCATTTGATTACGCTGATTTAGGCGGCGTCCGCATTATCTTCTAAAGTATTTATTTGGTAATTTGTGTACAATAATACTCATATGTCTAACCCATCACTGAGTTTTTCTCTGGACCTGATACTGCTTGTCATTATTTTTTTTCTTCTCTATCTGCTTTCTATGGTTTGGCCTCCTGATAGCCCGTGGGCACCGTGGTGGCAAATGCCTCAGGAAGTAATTGATGCAATGTATAAAAAACTGAAGATTAAAAAAAATGATATTGTTTATGATTTAGGTTGTGGAACAGGAAAAGCAATTATTGCAGCAGCAAATGGATATGGGGCAACGGCGGTAGGTATTGAAATCGATCCATTGCGATTCTTACTCGCAAAAATAAATGTTTTAATAGCAAGATCACAAGCAAAAGTAATTAAGAAAAATTTTTTCCAAATTGATTTAGGCGGCGCTTCAATAATTATTATGTATTTAATTCCTAACGCGCTTAAAAGGCTTGCTCCAAAACTCTCAAAAGAATTACAAAAAGGGACAAAAATTGTCAGCTTTGTTTATCCATTGCCAGAAAAGGAGTATAGAAAGTTTGTAGAATTGGTCGTTTATGAAAAACAGTACCGCTTGTATGTCTATAAAGTGATTTAATCTCTTCTTGCAGGAAGTTTAACAAGAAATCCAAGACTTCCCATTTTCTCTAAAAATTTACCTTGAGCCGGGTGATCCCGAAGTTCTGCAAGTCTTTTTTGAATAAGAGCGATGTCTCTATCATCTTCTCTCAGTAATGCAGTAAAGGCTAGTTCTTGCATAAGAGCTTTGTCTTCTTTGAGAGTTGCTGTATTCTTCTCCCTTTTTTGAAGTGCTTCTGCCACAAGTATTC
>DASVYQ010000012.1:0-5689 GCA_036392095.1 Patescibacteria group bacterium | reverse complement strand
AACGTTATTTTTTCTAAAACTCCCAGAGGAGGTGCTTGGGTTTTTGTATCTTTTTCCATAGTAAAATAATTTTTTTTTATACCCAGGCCCCTGTACCTGGGTATTTAACACAAAATAAACTTTTTTTCTGAAAAAATGCTGAGAACATTATTTATTCATTATTTTTGGTAATGTTATAATAAATGTTGTTCCTTTTTTAGGATTACTTTCTGCAGTTATGGATCCATTGTGAAGCGTCACTATTTTTTTTGCAATAGAAAGGCCTAGTCCATAACCTGGAATTTCTTGTTTAGTTCTTGATTTGTCTGCTCTAAAAAATCTGTCGAATATGAATGGTAAGTCTTCTTTTGGAATACCAATCCCTTCATCAGAAATAGAAATTATTACTTTATCATCTAGTTCTTTAGCAATTATCATAACTGATTTTTTCTTTGGACTATATTTAATTGCATTATCAAGTAAAATAACAAAAACTTCTGTGATACTTTTCTTATCTGCAAAAATTGTTGTTTTTGGTATTTTTACTTCAATAACAATCTCTTTCTGTTCTCCCATTACAGATACTTTTTCTGTTGCATCAGAAATAATATCTCTAAGATTTAAGTCAGTTCTATAGAAATTTCCATTTGGTTTTTGATATTGCGTTAGTTTAATTAGGTCTGACGAAAGAAGTTGTAAATTATTGACTTCTTCTAAATTACTTTCTAATGCTTCTTTTGCTTTTTCAAGAGACAAATTTTTATTGCGTAAGTTAACTTCAATTGTTGTTTTTAAAGAAGTAATTGGTGTGTTTAATTCATGCGATGCATCTGTAATAAATCTATGTTGTTCATCAATCATTTCCTGAATAGGTTTTAATGTAAGACCAGCAAGAAAATATCCTGCCAGTGCTGATAACACTAGAATAATTACATTAACGTCTATTAATGCTATAAGTACGCGAGTTCTGGCTTCGCTAACAACATCTGCATCGACTGTTGGCGTATTTGTAATAATTGCTCCGTTTGATAAAAAGTGGACTCTTACTTGTCCAGTATTGCTTTCTATATGAGAGCGTTCAATTTGTAAAAGTCTATTAAATTCTCTTTCTGCTCCTGAATAAATAAAAATGCTAAAGGCAATACTTATTGCCATAATTATAAGCAAATACCAGGCAGTTAATTTAAGTCTTGCTTTATGAAACATTATTTTTTTTCTCCTATTTTATATCCAAATCCTCGTACAGTATGGATTAAAGGAGATTTTTGAGGAAAGGGTTTATCTATTTTACTTCGTAAATATCCAATAAATACTTCAACAGTATTCGGAAGAATATTTGCATCATAATTCCACACATGATTAATAATCTGATCTTTAGTTACGGTTTTATTGGCATGGCGCATTAAAAATTCTAATAATGAAAATTCTTTGGCAGAAAGAGAAATAGATTTACTTGCTCTTTTTACTTCAAAAGAAGTTGTGTCTAATGATAAATCTGAAATTTTTAATGTAGTATCAATTGTAGTTTTTGGTCTTCTGGTTAGCGCTTTAATTCTTGCCAGTAATTCTTCAAAAGCAAAAGGTTTGGTAAGATAATCATCTGCTCCGCTATTGAGTCCTTCGACTTTATCTTGTAATTGAGCTTTTGCTGTAAGCATAATTATTGGCGTATGGTTATTTTGCACACGTAATTTTTTGCATATTTCCATGCCCTCCATGCCAGGAAGAAGTCTATCAAGAATAATGACATCATAACTTTCCTCAATTGCCAAATCATATCCCTCTACCCCATTGTATGCAGTATCTACAACATAGTGTTCTTGCTCTAGCCCTTGTTTAATAGAGTTAGCAATCTTATGTTCGTCCTCAATAAGCAGCAGTTTCATACTTTGTATTATACATCTCTATAGCAACAAAAACTGAAAAAAAGCTGAAGTAAATCTATAGATAACTAAATACCACTATTATTTTTTTTTGTGTATGATATTATTAAAATGTCTGTTTAAGCCTCAATAATATGGCGCGAAGATCCAATCCAAAATTACAAAAAGAGAATTTTTCTATATTTGAGAAATGGGTAGTTATTGGTATTGCAATCGCAATCGCATTTTTTTTCGTAGGATATTTTTTTAAGGGTCATAATAATTCTTTAAAAGCAACTGTATTAGAAACTCCAAAAAACGAAATGAAAACATTACCACCAGACATAAAAAAACAGTTGCAAACAAAACCTGCAAGTATTTCGGCTACCCTTCGTGTCCCAATACTTATGTATCATTATGTTGAATATGTTCAAGATAAAAAAGATACGATTAGACAATCATTAAATATACAACCCTTTACGTTTGATCAACAAATTAAAACATTACTAAATGCAGGATATACATTTATTACTGCAAAAGATTTAGGAGATGTATTAGATGGAAAAATGGAACTTCCTGCAAAACCTATTATTCTTACATTTGACGATGGACATTGGGATTTAGCAACAGATGTATTACCGATTTTAAAAAAATATAATGTCCATGCCACTGCATATATTGTTGCAGGATTTATTGGAACAAATTCAGATTCTCTTAATCGAGCACAAATGCAAGAATTAATTGACAGCGGATTAATAGATATTGGTGCACATACAGTTCATCATATTTCCCTAAAGGGGCAGCCATTAGCAAAAGTTCAAAATGAAGTAGATGAAAGTAAAACAATGCTTGAACAAGAGTATAATCTTAAAGTTTATTCTTTTGCATATCCTTATGGAGCTTTTGATCAACAGGCAGTAAATATAGTAAAGCAAGCAGGCTTTACTACTGCTACATCAACGGTTCCAGGAATAGTTCAAAGTCAACAAAATAGATTTTTTCTATATAGATTACGACCTGGATATAGAACAGGGCAAGTATTGTTAAATTATCTAAACCAAAATATTTTTGGAGCGTATAATTAGATTAATTCTTTAAGAAGTCTTTTTATCCCAATTGTTGCAACGCCAATTACTGTATCTGCTCCACCATAATATACAAATAATTCATCTTCTATCAAAACAACTCCACAGGGAAAAACAACATTTGGAACTTGTCCTTCTTTTTCATACTGCATCGCCGGTTCAAATATTGGAAAATTTGTTTGGGAAATTATTTTTGTAGGATCTTCTTTTTGTAATAATACAGCGCCGATTTTATAAATTTCTCCAGGTGTTGTTATCCCATGATAAAGTAAGAGCCATCCTTCAGGAATTTCTATTGGTGGTGCAGTAATACCGATCCTTCCGTTATCCCATCCGTAAATTCTTGGTTCTAATAATACTTTTCCATACAAATAATTTCCGGATTGAAATGTTAAATCGTTAACAAAATCAATCCAGATTTCTGATTTTAATCTATGTAAAAATACATATTTATTTTCTATCCTTCTTGGGAAAATGCATGCATCTTTATCATCGGTTCCCGGGGGTGAAATAAGAATCGGTTCTTTCCAATTCCACGTTCTGTTTAAAAAATCTATTTCTGCAATAGAAGTTAATGCAACTCGTGGAGGATTTACTCCATCAAATGCCGTATAACACATATATAATTTATTATCTATGTGCGTTACTCGTGGATCTTCACACCCAGAATTATTATGGGGATTTTTTTTAATTTCAAAACTTTTTACCGGTGCATAAACTGGATGGTCTAAACGTTCATCAATATGAAATCCATCACTGCTTACTGCATAACCAATTGATGAAACATTTTCTTGGGACATTGCTCTATAAAATAGATGAAATTCATTTTTACAATAAATTGCACCGGGATTAAACGTTGCTTTTGCTTCCCATGCATGTTTAGGATTAGGTCTAATGATTGGATTCTCAATAAATCTTTCCAGAGATATCTCATGAGGTTTTGCGAATTGTTTTAAAATTGTTTCAATCTGAACAGTTGCAACACATGTTGCTGTATCTGCTGCGCCATAATATATGTACAGCAATCCGTTTTTTTCCAATGCACCAGATGGAAAAACAATTTTTGGAACATTTCCAAGCATTTCATATTCTTCTTTTGGAAATAAAAGAGGCTCAATAATTCTTCCTGTAACTTTTTGTGGATTTGTCTGCTCTAAAAATGATGCTTCAATAGTAAATAATCTATTTGCAGGATTGTAGTAATTAATAATATATGAATAAATAAACAACCATCCCTTTGATGTTTTAATAGGAGTTGCACCGACTTCCACTTGATCTGATGAATTTCTTAAAAGCGGAATAAGATGATCATCTAAATATTGATACCATCCATCCCAATAATCTTTTGACCAAATATCTGATTCATTATCAAAATATGCAATAGCAATTTTTGCAGGGGGTTTGTCTGTGTTTGCGGTTAAGACTCCAACTAAATGTCCATCAATTCTTTCCGGGAAAAGCGTCATAGCTTTTGCATTAAAAGGAGTAACCAAATGTTTCTCTTGAATAGTTTTAAAATCTGTTGTTATTGCAACGGCAACTTTTATTCCTTCTGCAGCAAATGGAAATTTGCTTAATGCAGTATAAAAAATGAAATATCTATTTCCAACTTTTACAATTCGAGGATCTTCACATCCATATTTCTCCCATTCTTCTGTTGGAAAAACCAATTGGCTATGTTGTTCAAAATGAATGCCATCGTAACTAATTGCATGACCAACTGTTGAAACTTGTAGTTTTTCTCCATTAAGTGTTTGTGTGTCAGAGAGTGCTCTATAAACTATATGTATAATGCCGTGTTCATCTTCGCAAACAGAACCATTAAAGGCTCCTTTTGCCTCCCATGCATTCATACTACTTGGAAGAATAATTGGATTTTTATTACTGCGTTCTATTGTAATCATACTTTCCTAAGAGGTACTGGGTATATAGTTTTGTCTGGCCAAACTTTACTTGATGCCACAAGCAAATCTAAAAACTCATTAATATTTTGTTTGGCAGCACAAACTACAGTATCTGCTCCTCCATAATAGACTATCAAATTATTATTCTTTATAACAGCGCCGCATGGATAAACAACTCCAGATTTATGTCCGACATTGTCATACCACATGTCGGGAATAATAATTGGTTTTCTTGACCAATACAAAATTTTTAGTGGATTTTCTAAATCTAAAAGCATTGCTCCAATTTTATATTGGGACGCATCTCTATCATCTACGGCATGGTAAATTAATAGCCATCCTTTATCTGTTTTTATGGGTGGTGCGCCAGCGCCAATTTTTCTGCTGTCCCAATAATCTTGTCGTGGTGAAATTTTATACTCACCTTTTAGATAAGTATTCTCAAATAGTAAGTCATCGACAAAATCAACCAAAATATTTGGGAATATTCTATGCATAATGACGTATTTTCCATGAATTTTTTCAGGAAAAATAACAGCATTTTTATCTACAACACCTGGTTTTGATATAAGTTTTGGTTTACTCCATGTAAATCTTTTGTTTACAAAATTTTCTACATCTATAGAAGACAAGGCAACTCTTGGAGGATTGCAGCCATCAAATGCGACATATGTTAAGTAAATAGTATTTCCAATCTTGGTAAGCCTTGGATCTTCAATACCCCCGTATCCTCCACCAGACATATATGCAATAACTGGTTTCCCATTTGGGAGTTCAAATGATTCTCTTGGTGTATATGCAGGATTGTGCAATCGTTCATCGATATTTTCCCCATCAGTACTTGAAGCATACCCAAGCA
>DASVYQ010000011.1:0-10324 GCA_036392095.1 Patescibacteria group bacterium | reverse complement strand
CTTTGTTGAAGTATAGATTTGTAAATTAAATGAAAAAACTGCTGTTTTTTTTGAAAAAGCATTATTTTGCTGTTATAGTTCTTCTTATTATATGTCTTGCAGTCTTCTTAAGATTTTATGATTTTACTAATAGATGGGGATTTGCATATGATCAAGCTCATGATGTCGTAGTTTCCCGTTTTGCTGTTTCACATTTTAAATTGCCTTTTCTCGGTCCATTTTCTTCAGCTGGACCTTTCCAAACAGGGGGAGAATGGTACTGGTTTGTTATGCTGGGGAGCATGTTTGTCCCTTTTTTCGTTAACGGTCCTTGGGTATTTTTGGTAATTATCCAAATTGCATTTGTTGGTGTAATGGCTATTGTTGGTAGAAAATTATTAGGTGAATGGTTTGGGATAACTGCTGCTCTCTTATCCTGTGTATCACCTTCCTTAATTAATCAATCAATCAATCTAACTAATCAGGCACCTCTTGCTATAATTGGTTTGTTAGCCATTGCAGCAGCAATTTCTTATATCCGTAAAGGATCACCTATTTCATTATTTTTCCTAGGTCTCTGTATTGGATTGGGATCATCAATCCATTTGCAGGGAATTGCTCTTATTTTGCTTTTATTTATGACAATTTTTGTTACCGGAATACCAAGTTTTAAAGCAATTGGAGTGTTATTATTAGGTTTACTGCTTCCATGGATTCCTATCTTTGTAAATGATTCTGCAAATCATTTTTTTAATACAAAAAATATGATTCAGTACTATTTACATGATCAATATAAAATTCCTTTAGAAGCATTTGGAAGAAGATGGTTAACATATGCTGGTGTTTTTTGGCCAAATTCTTGGGCCAATATTATTGGAGTTAACAGAGTTATTGGCTATGTATTATCAATTGGAAGTATTTTAGCTGTATTGTTTGGCCTTTTTATAAAAAAAATTCGCAGAGAATGGTTAGTTTTATTTTTAAGCTTTATTGCAATGGTAATAATGCTTAGGTATTTACGTGCTCCACTTTTTGACAGTTATCTTATGTTTATTTCTCCGTTTGTTCTTTTGTTTTCCTCTTTATTCATTTATCTTATTGCGAGAAAACAAAAAATTATTGGTATTGTAATTTTATGTATTATTATTGGATTTTCATTAAACAAAACTTTAATAGATATTAAAAATAGTAAAAATGAAATGGCCCTGAGAACACAGTTTTGGATGCAACTTTTAGTTAAAAAATATCCAAATCAAAAATTTGCAATTTATGATTATCAGTATAGAACATCTGGTTTTAGTATCCCTTTAGTTATGTATATGCAATATAATAATTTATTAGATAACAACGGATATAAAATAGGTTTTGGAAATCCTAGCGAAAAAGATGATCCTAAAAATGCTCATAGCTTTGCAGAAATAAAAGGGAATACCATGGGTTTTAACCTTATGGATATTAACAGTAGTACAAGTGCTCAATTAACCAAAAGCGGATGGGCGCAGGTAAACCCAAGTTTCATTTACAAATCAACAGAAGAATGGTACTTATATAAATAGATGAAAAATATAAAGCTTGATACAATTTTACTTTTTGCCTTGGTTATTCCCTTTATCATGACGTATCGTTTGAGCCCTGGAGACACTCCGTATTGGCTTTTTGGTCTCATTTTTTTAGCACTTCTTAGCAATGTTTTTCTTGACCTTGGATTTTTTAAATTAAAAGAGGCAATTCTAAATAAAACAAAATTGTTTTTAGTGTGGTTTTTAATTTTTGCCTCAATCGGTGCTGGAATTTTTTCTGAAATAATTGTAAGGCATCAAACTGCCCCAATTTATCATGTGCATGATATAATTTTGCAGCAGGAAGCTGCAGTTAAATTTTTACTTCATGGAAAAAATCCCTATGCAGTAACCTATTTTAATACACCAATGGCTCAGTGGCATTACTCTGACACAGAAATAAATCCTGCTTTATATCATTTTGTTATGCAGCCATTTTATCTATTATTTGCTGTTCCTTTCTATTTAGTAATGGGACATACTATTGGGTTTTTTGATGCTCGTGTCCCATTATTTGTTTTATTTATTGTGCTTTTAATTTTGGCACAATTTTTGCAAAAAGATCCTCAGAAAAAAAGAGAATTTTTGACTCTTTTAGCATTTAATCCAGCAATGGCGGGTTATTTAATAGAAGGAAGAGATGATGTATTTATGTTTGCATTTCTATTTGCAGCATTTTATCTTTTGTATAAAAAGAAATTCTCATGGGCTGGAGTTTTAATGGCTTTGGCATTTACCATAAAGCAATCTGTTTGGCCTTTATTCCCCTTTTATGCTGCTTATTTGTATTTTTCATCAAAAAGTATAAAAAAAACTGTTATCCAGCTTATTCCGTTTTCAATTATAGTTTTAGGAATTATTGGTCCGTTTTTTGCATGGAATCCAAAAGCATTTATTGACAGTACTATTCTCTATTTGTCTGGAAACGTTGCTCATAGTTATCCAATTGCTGGATATGGGTTGGGAATGGTGTTACATCAGGCAGGGATAATTAAAGATGTACATCAACAATACTCATTTACTATTTGGCAAATTATTATTTGTGTACCACTACTTATTGGTCTTATTATGTGGATTAGTAAAAAGGTTACTGTTATTCGTCTCATTCTTTCATATGGAATATTTCTTTTTGTTTTCTGGTATTTAAGTCGTTACTTTAATAACAGTCATGCTGGATTTTTATCTATGGTATTTATAACCGCATATTTTTGGCCAAACGTTTCTTATGAACACACTACTTAATCCACTATTTTGGTTTTCTGCAATTTATTTTGTTTTTATAATATTTGTAAGTTTTTTTATTCCCGGCTTTGTCATTATTAAAAAATTTGCAATGCCAAAATTTGTAAGATTTGTGACCGCAACAATTTTAGGAATGGTTTTATGGGCTTGGCAAGGTTTTATTTTTGGTTTTTTGCAAATTAGGTTTTTAACCTATTTTTATATTTTTATTTTTGTAGGTGTCTGGTTATGGCAAAATAGAAAATTTAGAATAAGAAAAATCTCCTTTAAGCCTAAAATTGACACAATTGCGGCTTTATTACTTCTTTCAGGTATGGTAGTACAGCTTATTCCGGTCATTGGATTTGGATTGCAATATCAAAGAGGCATGTATCTTTGCTGTGGAAATAGAGAAGATTTTGTTTATCATGTTGCACTAACACGATCATTAACTGCTTCGATTCCGCCAGTTGAGCCGGGAATGGTGGGACATATTGTTGTTAATTATCATTATTGGGCTAATTTGGTATTAGCTGAATTAATTCGTATATACAATATTCCAATATTTCCTTTGCATTTTCAATTTATCCCTGTTTTTATTTCGCTCTTTTTTGGTTTGGCAATAATTGCTTTTGCAAAAAGCTTATTTGAGTCAAAGTCTTTTACCAGATGGCTTTTGTTTTTCTTTTATTTTGGAGGAGACGGAATTTATGCTTTATTACTTTTACTTAAAAAAAATATTTTTCTTATGACTAAAGTTTCTTCTTTGGAAGACGGATCTACCTTTTTATTAAATCCTCCTAGAGCTTTTGCTATGGTTATCTTCTTAGTTGGATTAACATTATTTGTATATTGGATAAAGAAAAAAGACATTAAATGGGGAATAGCAGCAATTTTTCTTCTTGCTTCAACAATAGGGTTTAAAGTATATATTGGATTATTTGGTGCTTTAGGTATTGTTGGAATAATTTTGTGGTTTATTTATAAAAAACAAAAGCAAAATATATTATTATCTTTATTATTTTTCCCAATAGCAGCAATTATATATTTATCGGATAATGCCAATTCCGGAGGTATTTTTTGGGCGCCCTTTTTGCTTGCAAATAATTTTATTGTTCAACCAACATTTGGATTGCAAAGATTTGAATTAGCACGGTTAATTTATTTAGAACATCATAATATTCCACGTCTCTTTATTTATGAATCATTAGCAACATTATTATTTATAGTTGCTATATGTGGTACAAAAATTATTGCATTTTTCCAATCAATTAAATCATTTTTATCAATAGGTAAAGAACTCTTTATTTTTCTTGGATTTGGATTATTAGGGTCATTGTTTGTTGGATTATTTTTTCTTCAGCAATCAGGAGGAGCAAATATTTTTAATTTTATTGTTTCTTTTTGGCTTTTACTATCAATTTTTTCTGCTCTTGCAATGACATATTGGCAGAAAAAATTATCTAAATTACTTTATATATTTCTTTCAGTAGTAATTATTCTTTTGACTATTCCTCGTGTTGCATTAAATACCTATTTAAATACTATGCAGTATATAAAAGGAGGATATTTGTATATTACTCCGGACCATTTGCACGCATTTACTTATATAAATACAATTACACCAAAAAACAGCTTATTTCTTATTGATCCGGGTATTGGTTTTGATAGATCAACTCCTTTTATTTATGCATTCATTCAAAGACCAATGTATATTTCTGGTGAAAATATCTTAACAAGTCACCAAATAAATGTACAAAATCGGGTCAAGCTTTACCAAGATTTATTTAAAACGTCAAATATAAAAGTATTAACAAAAGAGCTAACTCAAACAAACGCAGACTACATATATCTTTGGCAAAGAAAAGAGATGAATGCAACAGAATCTGCAAATTTTATTACACCTGTTTTCTCTGACGGAGATATTACAATCCTAAAAATAAATAAAGAAAAAGAATCAAAAATATTTCAACAACTTTTTCCTAAGAACAATACTTCTAAAAATTTATAAAGAAAGTAAAAATGAAAGATATATTATATAGAAACTACATAAAAAATATATCTAAAATAGTATATTTGACTACTGGAGTTATTTTACTTTTTTCTCTCAAAATTTACTTTGATAGAATAGTTAGTTTTAGTTTTGGTGATGAATGGAATACTTTTATTTTGGCCTACTTTATGCAAAAAGGAAAAGTATTGTATTCAGAAATCTTTACAAATCATCAAATGCTTATTGCATATATTAGTTATTTTTTAGAAATTGCTTTTCACCCAAATACTCTTTATAAACTTGTTTTTATTCATAGAGCATCATTAATTCTATATGGATTCATTTTTGATATTTTGTTTCTGATTCGTTTTAAGAAAAAAGCTGCAGGATTTGTTATCACATATGAGCTAACAAAATATTATCTGTTTGGCAATATATTTTTAGCAGAGTCATTTATTGTATACCCCCTTGTTTATTTGTTTTTCTTGGGATTAGAAAAAATAAAATTAAAAAAAATTTATAATTGGGAGATTATTTTTGCAGGAATAATTACTTGGTTTGTGCTTTTTATGCGCGAACCATATATTCCACTTGTGTTATTTTTATATATAAGTCTTCTCATAAAATTTAAAAATAAGAAAATCCTTTTTTCTTCAATAATTTTGTGTATTTTTCTTTCAATAATAACTCTTTTAACAGTTCCTTTTAAAGATTATTTGCAAGATGTTTTTTTATTTAATTTTTCGACAATTATTCCATATGAAGCAAAAAGCAGTGGAACATCTGGAATCGGCATAGTAAAAATTCTTTTTTATCCAATTTTTATTTTATTTTGGGGAAAATGGAATTATTTTAGAGAAGTTCTTATAGGAGGCTCAACTATATATATTTTATTTAGCTTATATCTATTGTTTAAGAAAAAATTTGCAATATTTTTTTACAGTTTTATTATATTAACCCTTGCGGCAGTTAGAGTAGTTGCTCCAGGAACAATGTTTTATGAGGCCTTTCATATGGTTATTTGGTATGCATTATTTATTGTCACAATAGTTTATTTCTTATCAGAAATTGCAGCATTTGCAAATAGAAAAATTAAATTTATATCTTTGGGTATATTTTTATTATGGTTAGTTTTTTTGTTTTCCCCAAAATCTTTTATATGGGAAAATATAGATAAAAATATAGTTTTTACTATTAATTATGCACAATACTATACAAATGGAGAGGTAATACATCAGCTTTCTTCAAAAAATGATACACTGTTTGCTGATTTATGGGATTACCTTATTTATTGGCAGGCAAATTTAAGTTCTCCCTACAAATATTCAATATATACATTTGTTATGCAAGGATATAAGCCGTTTCAAGATGCCAGAATGGCTATGTTTAAAACAAATCCGCCTGATTTTTACTATACATTTTGTCCAAAGGGAGTTTATGCATCAGAGTTATTGCCAGATTTTGTTAAAAATAAATATATAGAACTCAATCACAACAATATGCCTTCATGCTTGTATATTAAAAAATCTAAATTAGCTTCGATTTCTAAAGATAAATGGTCAAATATAGCTCAATTGGGATTTTCTCTTCCTCAATAATCTGGTAATATGATGATAAGGCTAAAATCGCCATGAAGAAAATTGTTTGGTTATTAGTTGTTATTGTTGCCTTAGCAGCATTTCTTAGATTTTTTCAAATTGGGCAAAATCCGCCATCCTTGACATGGGATGAAACTGCCTGGGGATATAATGCTTACGCTTTAGGGACAACAGCAAAAGATGAATTTGGACGGTTTTTGCCCCATGACTATTTGGAATCATTTGGGGACTTTAAGCCTCCTGTTTATGCCTATGCAGATATTCTCCCAGTAAAGCTTCTTGGCCTTAATGAATTTGCGACACGTTTTCCTTCTGCATTTTTTGGTACGCTTACTGTTTTAATTACTTTTTTCCTTGTTAGACAATTATTTAAGAAATCTCCAAATAAAGATTGGTATGGATTAATGAGCGCTTTTGTTTTAGCTGTCTCTCCCTGGCATATTATGCTTTCTCGTGCCGCATTTGAACAAAATGTAGCCACATTTTTTGTAGTAGCAGGGATATGGCTATTTCTAAAGGCGGTACAAGAGAATATGTGGTATTTATCTTTGTCTGCTATCTCTTTTGTTATCACCATGTATACATTTAATTCTCCAAGAGTCGTTAGTCCTCTTTTGGTACTTCTTTTAGGTATTAGTTATTTCAAAACTCTTTGGAAATATAAAAAACAAACAATTATCGCAGGTATTATTGGGTTAATTCTTTTTTTACCAACTGCAAAATTTTTGTTATCTTCTCAGGCTGCACTTAGGTATCAACAAGTTAATATCTTCTCAGATGTTTCTCTTGTACAAACTTCAAACCAAGAAATTGCAAATGATCATAATGTATGGTGGTCAAAAATTATTCATAATAGACGATTAATATATGCTGCTGCATTTATGCAACATTATTTTGATAATTTAAATCCTGGATTTTTATTCATTCATGGGGATGGAAATCCTAAGTTTTCGACCCAAGATACGGGAGAAATGTATTTATGGGATATTCCATTTTTTATTTTAGGAATATTATTCTTACTTAAGAAAAAAGAAGGAGCATGGTATATTATTCCGTTGTGGCTTTTATTGGGAATTATACCGGCCGCAACAGCACGAGAAACACCACATGCGTTGCGAATAGAAAATTCGCTGCCAACTTTTCAGATTTTTGTTGCATATGGGTTTGTTCAACTTATGCTTACGCTAAAAAAGAATAAAAAACTTATTGGAGCAATATTGTTTGCTCTGCTTTTTGTAAACGTTTTATATTTTGAGCATGGCTATTACACTCATTATATAAATGAATATGCAGATCAGTGGCAATTTGGATACAAAGATGCATTTTCATATACAACTTCTGTACAAGATAAATATTCTAAAATAGAGTTTACTGATGCTTTAGGAAGACCGTATATCTATTATCTTTTTTATTCAAAAACAGATCCAAATGTTTTTAAAAAAACTGCAAATATTACCAGAGATGTATTTGGATTTGTGCATGTTAATAGTGTTGGGAAGTACTTTTTCCCAAAAGATATACCTCAGATGGGAAATAATACACTTTTTGTAAATATTCCATCAAATGTCCCAAATAATGCACATGTGCAAAAAACATTTTATTTACCAAACGGCAATGTTTCTTTGGTAGCATATACATTATGAGAAATATATTAGAAAAATATAAATGGATTATTTTAGGAATAATCATTGTTGTTGCTATTATTTTTAGGTTTTGGCAATTAGGAGCAGTTCCTGCATCACCAGATTGGGATGAAGTAGCCCTTGGGTATAATGCTTACTCAATTTTGCATACTGGTAAAGATGAATATGGTGCATTCTTACCAGTTGTTATGAGATCCTTTGATGACTACAAACCTGCATTATATTCATATATAACAATTCCATCAATTGCACTTTTTGGTCTTAATGTATGGGCTGTAAGACTTCCATCTGCCGTTTTTGGAGTGTTAACGGTTTTGGCTGTGTATTTTTTAGCAAAAGAATTGTTTAAAAAAGAAAGCATTGCACTTTTAAGTTCATTTTTGCTCGCAATTTCTCCATGGCATATTCAATTTTCAAGAATTGCTTTTGAATCAAATGTTGGATTAAGTTTTAATGTATTCGGAGCATTGTTTTTTATAAAAGGACTTAAAAGGCCTTGGTTATTGTTTTTATCAATCGCAAGTTTTGTTGCAAGTGCATATGTATATCAAAGCGAAAAAGTATTTTCGCCACTTATTATTTTATCTTTAGTAGTTATTTATAGAAAAGAATTGTTTAAACTTCCTAAAAAATTCCTTGTTTCTGTTGTTATCGTTGGGCTTATGTTAAGTTTACCAATGCTTTTTTACATTGTTACAAATAAAAATGCATTAGAAAGAGCACAGGGTGTAAGCGTTTTTGCAGATCAATCCTCTCTAAAACAAGATGCTGCCAGATTATTAGTAGATCATAAAAATCATGATTATCTTGGTTTAGTTTTGGATAATAGAAGATTTGTTTTTGTAAAGGAAGTTATTGCCAATTATATGTCCCATTTTGATTTTAATTGGTTATTTATAACTGGAGATTTAATTCGTCATCATGCTCCAAACATGGGACTTTTGTATATATGGGAATTGCCGTTCATTCTTGCAGGAATTTATTTTTTACTTTTTGGAGAATACGACAAAAAAACTAAATGGACAATTTTTAGTTGGTATTTATTAGCTCCAGTTGCGGCATCTGTTACAACCGGCGTCCCTCATGCCGTACGTGCGCTTAACTTTTTACCGACATATCAAATTCTCTCTGCAATTGGAATTATCACTCTCTTCTCAGTTATTAAAAACAAAAAATTACTTTTTAGAATAGGATTAGTTGCTGTTTTTCTTTGCGCATTGTTAAATATTTCATATTATGCAGACCAATACTTTGCACAGACCAATTATTACACGGCAATTGATTGGCAGTATGGATATCAAGATGCAGTACCAACTGTAAAAGAAATTTTGTCAAAATATAAAAAAGTTATAGTTAGCAACCAGCCATTTATGGATCAATCTTATATGTTTTTCTTATTTTATCTACAATATTCTCCAAATCAATATCAACAAGAATCGATTTTATCTTCTGGAGGATTTAGAGAAAATCATCAATTTGGAAAATTTGATTTTAGACCTATTAATTGGAATCAAGAAATAAAATCTTCAGATACATTATATGTTGGGCGTGCATCTGATTTTCCTTCAAATGCAAAAATTATAAAAACAGTTACGTTTCCAAATGGAAAACCTGCTATGCTTTTGGTAGAAGGATGATATGAAAAAAATTACTCAATTCTTTTTATCAAAAAAATTCGGTTTAATTCTATTTTTTTTTCTCCTCGTACTTCATTTTAGTTTAAGAATTTATAAAATTGATATATATAACTTGTTTGGGTGGGATCAGGTTGATAACGCATGGGCTTCTGTAAATATTATTGTTCATCATAAATTGCCGCTTTTGGGAATGGTTGCAAAAGGGAATAGCGGTATTTACATTGGCCCTCTGTATTATTATTTAATATCTTTGTTTTATTTTATTTTCAATTTAGATCCAATTGCCTCGGGTATTTTTGCCGCAGTTACAAGTTTACTTGGGTTTTTTAGTATTTATTTTGTTTCTAAAAAATTATTTCCAAAACCAGTTGCATATATTGCTGTATTAATAAACGCTGTAAGTTTTGCAAGTATTTATTTTGATAGAGTTCAGTGGCCGGTTGATTTAATTCCTGGAATTTCTCTATTAATTTTTTATTGTTTATATAAAGTAATTACAGGAAATACAAAATATATAATTTGGCTTGCTGTTTTAATAGGGTTTTCTTTTCATATTCATTTTACATCAATTTTTTATCCTATATTTGTTTTTCTTTCATTACCGTTTTTCTCTTGGAATTGGAGAACAATTAAATATATTTTAATAAGTATTCCTTTATTTTTTATTTTCCTTATCCCAAATATTATTGCAGAA
>DASVYQ010000010.1:0-1942 GCA_036392095.1 Patescibacteria group bacterium | reverse complement strand
TCTGGAAGAATGTTTATTTCAACACTTCCATTATTATCCTTTGGGACTGCCTATCTTTATGAAAAGAAATCTTGGAAAATAATTCGATATATTTTTTTGTTTGGAGGGACTGTACTTAATTTTGGATTAATTTTTTTCTTCTTAGCGCATAATTAGCTATTGCTTCAAATGCTGCAGAACCTGCAAAAGGCGCTTTAATTAAAAATACTCCACTTTGTAAAACAATAAAACAAATATTTAAAATTCGCTTCCATGAAGAAAAATATTTATGTCCAAATTCAAGAGCGCTATATGTTTGATGATAAAAACTAACTTTTGATACCTTTCCAACTGATTGACTCAAAGCATGAAATATAACAGCAGTTGGATCCAAAGCGACAACAAAACCTTTTTCTTTTACACGTAAACATAAGTCAACATCCTCGTAATAAAGGAAAAACCTTTCATCAAATAACCCTACTTTCTCAAAAATTTTCCTTGGCACTAAAACGCAACACCCTGATACATAATCAGGAAATAAAACATTTTTATCAGTAACTATTTTTTTGTTATCATGAAACGTCTTTCCTGTTATTTTGTTAATATACCCACCCAAGTCAAACAGTGTTTTATTTTTTTTCTTAAAAGTAATAGTCGGAGCAATAATTCCAATTTCTTCATTTTGTTTTAAGTCATCTATTAATTTTGAAAGAATTTCTTTTTTGATTATCGTGTCATTATTAACAATAAAAAAATAATCTGCTTTATAAGAAAATCCATAACTAATTCCAATATTTACTCCGGTCGCAAACCCGACATTTCTTTCGTTGTTAATGATATGAATTTTTTCATTATTTTTAAAATCTTTTTTTGACAACAAATGTTGTGAATTATTAACAATAATAATCTTTGAAATGAGCTTCTCCGTTTTTAATAGTGAAACAATACATCTCTGTGTCGTATCTAGGGGTCCGAAATGAAGAACTATTGCAACAATTTTCATGATTTTAGCACTTTCTGGTAAATTGTATCGAGTTGTTGAGAAATATGTTTTACATCATGAACTGCAAGTGCTCTTTTTCTTGCTTTTTGGGCAAATTCACCCCTAAGATTTGGGTGAAGAATAAGGTCCTTAATTGCCAGGTAAAGTTGAGTAAAACCACCTGGAGGAACGAGTATGCCAGCTTCTCCAATATTTTCTGGTATTCCTCCACTCATTGTCGTAATAATAGGTAAACCTGCAGACTGTGCTTCAAGAAGAGCCGTACAATATTGTTCCTCCCAATATTTATCAGCTTTACTTGGCGCAAGGAAAATATCTGCATTTTTATATTGTTCTGGCATTTTTGTATAATCTACACTTTTATGATTAACAAACGATTTTATTCCAAGCTTTTCTTCCATTTTTAACATCTCGTTTCTTTCTGATCCGTCCCCAACAAATATAAACTCTATTTTATATTTGTTAAGCTCCTTGTCCAAAAGGAGCAATTTAGCTGCGTAAAGAATGTCAAATACACCTTTATATTTTTCAAGCCTTCCAGAAAAAAGAATTTTAATACTTTCTTTGCTTTGAGTTTGTCTTTTTACAAAATCTTTATCAGGAACAAATCTCTGAGTATCAATTCCGTGACTCACTACTGTTATCTTCTCCGAAGATACTCCTTCAACCAAAAGTGCATCTCTTGTTCTTTGGGTCAATGCAATTATATGGTCAAGCTCTTTCTTTGCAATATCCTTAAATCGTTTTCTTCCTATTATTCCTTCGTTATTAAAAGGGATATTTTCTAAAACGGTTGCAACTACTTTTTTAACATATCCTTTCTTTTTTGCGAGAAGCGCTTGCTGTGTATAATGATAATATGTTTCAGCAGTGTGAACAATGTCATATCCTTTGAGTTTATTTTCTAGATCTAATAAGTAATGTGCGTCTACCAACAATCTATTAAGTATCTGCATTTTA
>DASVYQ010000009.1:0-1559 GCA_036392095.1 Patescibacteria group bacterium | reverse complement strand
TTTTTCTGCCACTTTCTTGCTAAAACTATTAATTCATCTAAATATTGACTAAGATTATTGGTAGATGAGATTAATGGATGATCATTATTAGGCGCGTAAAAAATCCAAGAATCTTCCCAAGATTCTAAAATTCTTAGTGATTTTCTATATTCTTTCTGACTATCGCTTCTTTTGTGTAAAATTTTTGCTTTAGGAAATAATGATTTAATATAGATATCAAACTCCTTATATAATGTCCTATCATCAAGTTCATAACGAATAAGGACATTTGACCATGGATATAAGGTATAACTTGAAAGAACATATTTTGCTATTTCAAGTCTCTCAGGCATTTTGTAAACATTACAATTTTCCCTAATATTTTCCTTCAATAGATTCCTATCCCTACCTGGAAGGGGAATATCTGTAATATAACTATCGAAATATAAAATCATAATTAATAAATTGCGTTACTCGAGTATATTAACGTTTCTATTTATTTTCCTTAGTTGCTCCCGAACCTCGTCTTGATATGATCCTATACGTAAAACCACTGTAGGATGTTCGTGACTTCTGATTACTTCAGGAGAAAGAATTATTTTATTAGTTCCATATAACCTTTTTCCATGTTTTATAGTAGAGTTATCCAGAACAGCTATAACCTTTTTGGAAATTCCTCTGTATATAAGCATTTGAGAAAATACGTGAGCTCCAAATAAATAAACTGGTCCTTTGGTATCTTTTATTTCATTGTTAACCTTATCTACAAAGTTATCTACTTCAACAACAGATTTGAGAAAAAGACATTTGTATTCTTCATATTTATTTTCTCCAGAAAATAAAATTCTTTTTCTCATAATTTTATTTTCAATCTTCTTTGTTGAATAGAAAATACTATGATCAAAATATCTTTTCTTTTTTATTACTTTAAATCCATATAGAGGAAGAAGATAATCAATAAAATATTCTGTAAGTAAAATCGTATGTTCAAAGTTAATAGTATTACTTTGCTTATTCTTTAAATACATATATAAATTGGGGACAGAAAAAATATGATACTTCCCCTTCTCTAGAAATTTTGATATGTGAGATAGAAAATCTCTTGGAGAATAAATATGTTCTAATACATGAGAGTGTATAACCACATCAACGCTCTCTCTTATTTTCGTATGCTCATCAAAAAGAGTTTGAATTACTTCAATAATTTTAGTACTACTAATTGTAGGATTTGGTTCCACAATGGTCCATTTCTTTATTTTATAATTCTTAATATAAGCCTTAGCCAAAGAACCATTTGATCCACCTATTTCAAGCACTGTTGAAAATTTATATCTAGATATAAATTTAATAAATTCTCTGTGATGATTTACCCACATTTTTCCCAAGGCTTCTGAATGGTATTCAGAGTATATTATATCTGGAGGTACTAATTTATCAAGCTGAATTATTCCTGAATCCTTATCAATAGAAAATGATAAATCCGCAAAAAAATCTTTATTTTCTAACTGAGTAGTTGCTCCTATAAACACAGGAAAATTTTTAAAAGAAAGTAAATGTTCTAGGTTCTTTTTCCCAGTAAT
>DASVYQ010000008.1:0-14465 GCA_036392095.1 Patescibacteria group bacterium | reverse complement strand
AATTATACCCTTTTTGTTTATATGGTTTTGCAATAATTTGTGATGTTTCATTTATTGCTGCAGTATTAAATGTTGCAGTGTTTTCCCACCAATGTTGCACAACTGGAGTAATAATTGGATTTTTTGCAATTTTATTTAGTTTTGGTGTGTGTAATAATTTTTTTATATGCAAGAGTTCTGAAAATGAATCATCTGATATTGCATATACATTTGGTTCATTTGTTGCAAAATAAAATAATAATTTTTCATCAATTTCTGCTGCACCTAATGGAACAATTGTTTTTGTATCCCATTCATTTGGCTGTTCCCAAATTGCATGTGATGATCTCCATAGCACATTGCTTGGATTACCATTTTCAACTAACGCTGCACCAATTAGAAAATGATTTCCCTCTCTTTTTTTTATGATTACTAAATAAAAAATTACTGTGCCAGATTGTGTCGGAATAACGGAAAATAATTGTAATGGGTACCTATCAAAGTGGTTATCTCTTGGAGTTAAAATTATTTTCCTATTTTCCCAATTTTTAAAATCATTTGTTTGCATAATAGAAATTTCTTTATCTCCAAAAAATAAATTATACCCTTTTTGTTTATATGGTTTTGCAATAATTTGTGATGTTTCATTTATTGGTAAAAGATTGTTTTCTGTCCACATAATCCCATTTCTAGATGAAAAAATATATCCTTTTTGATAAACAGTAGATTTTGCAGTTAATATGTATTTATTTTTATTAATTTGAGAAAATTTAAGATTATTTATATTTTGAATTGAGAAGTTTTTTTTATTTTTATCTATAATCTGAGGAGTATTTTTTGTAGAATCAAATAAAAATCCATTTTTACTTTTTGCAACTTTAATAAATTGTTGATTATTTGAAATTGTGTGAAACAAATAAATTTCTTTGTTGTGTTTGCACACTCCGTAATCCAGAATAACTTTTCTTATTACTTCAGGCATATCTAATAAAGAGGCCATTTAGGGCTACTATTTAGTATCCTGGCAATGGTCGTAGGGGGTCTATGATAATTATCACATTCTATATTTCAGGGAAATATATTGTGGTAGTTTTTACTCCCTATTTTTACTTATATATATTATTGTAAGCATAAAAAAATATAAATGCAATAGGGTTGCTTTTGTGTAAATATAGGTTATTGTAAAAAGATAATTTTTTTAATAAAAATTTAAGATTTATTTTCTATAAATATAGAAGAAGTCTTTTTGATATCCATGTAGATATTCATATCCACCATTAACCATTGCAGATGTTAAGGGTGTATATTTATATAAGCTATTTCCAAGTGAAGTGAATGTTATAAATCTTACCCAAACTGGATTAATATCTAACTGCATTGCATTAACAGCACCTGCTGCTTTCAATGCAATTGCAAGTGTTTGCGGAATTAAGGATGCACCTGCCGCATAAATTAGATTTCCATTTTTTGTAACACCAATGCCCGATCTCCATGTGTACATACTGTTTGTTGTGGTCAGTCCCCATGTTTGCATGTTCCAATCTGATGATGCAGTGACAATTTGTCCATTTTCTAGAAGCATTGGTCCATTTTGTCTAATAACACTTACATTATTACTAAATATTTGATCGGTGTAGTTAAATATTTCTGGTTTTTTATTTGTATATAAAACTATAGTGGCAAGATTTTTCTTTAAAGGAAGATATGTGGTGTTTTGTACAATCATTCCATACTCACCGTCTTTTTTTTGAAAACCTCCATTAAAAGCGGCAATTAACTTATTACTTTTTATAATGGACATAGGAATTGCTCCTGTTCCTCTATGATTTTGTTCTCCAGGTTCCCATGTTCCCGCAGCTGCCGATGCAACAAGTTCTGACATATTCATTTTAACAAGATATGTAATTGCATAATCTCGTTTTGGATCGGGTCTGACAAAAGTAGTTGCTAAAAGGGCAGATGTGGATGATGGGACAATTACAGACCATTCTCCTTCATGCGGCAAAAGCGGAAATGAAGTAAGTGGTGGAATTTTAAAAAGAGTAAATGAATTATCTATGTTTGATACAGCGCCCACAAATTTTTGATTTACTGTTGGTTTTACAAAAATATATTTAATTTGATTAAATAAATCTTGTAAAGAAAAAAATTGCGCTTCTATAGAAATTGTTGCTTGACTGCCGATTTTTGGGCGCAAAAATTCATCTGCAAAATTTGCAGCAAAAAATTGATGAGTTTGAATGAAAAGATAAATCCCAAAAATAACGGATATAAATCCTAAAATTAAAACAAAAAAAATAGCCCCTTGCTTTGGTGTAATTTTTTTCATGGATTTTAAGAAGACTAAGTATATTTATTGTACCAAGTAATTAGGTTTTTTTCCATTGTTTTTATAGATGGTGTACAATAAGAACATGAAATTCTCTTTCGTAGTTTTCTCTGTTGTTGGAATTATTTTAGGTATTATTATTATGCTTCTTCTTCCAAATTTTGTTTTATTTCCTGCAAAAATACAATCATCATTATTTTCAATTGAACATGCTCCTAAAAAATCAATTCAAGCACAAATTATTTCATACACTCCAGATGTTTCTTGGGAATCCAGAGTTGCTACAATTCCCGCAGAACTTACTAATACCGTTAGTATTTCTCAAGGTGAAGAGATAGATACTGGAAGTGGGTCTGCAATTATTGCTCTTGACCCATTTGGAACAATTTCTGTTGCAAAAGATACAACTATAGATTTTATTCAATTGTTGCCATTTAATATGGTTCTTTTACAGGGAAAAGGAACAGTTGTTTATACCAATACTAAAAATGGACAATTAGGAGTTGTGACTGGCAATTTACTTATTCAAATTTCCTCTGGTATGTGTTCTGTAACAGTTAATACAAACACAAACACAATTACTATAGCAGTTGCTAGTGGAGTTTCAATGGTTGCATATAATGATACAAATTACACAAGTCATGTACTGACTGTTACCGGAAAACAAACATATATTTTTGATAATCTGGCAAAAACAGGAGTATTAAAAAAGGTTTAGGACACCTTTATAACTAGCAAAAGGTGTAAGCATCTTTTCATTTTCATATCCTAATGCCCATAGTCCAATGCCTCCAAGATGTAAAGAATTAGCAAATTTTATTTTAGCTTGGGCTGATTTTATATCGGGATAAAAAATTTGATGATAGGTTTGTGTTTCTGCATCTTTAAAAATAAGATAACTTTCTTGAGTTTGATTATCAAATTGTGCACTACACGTTGCGCAGGAATTTAGTAAATTTTCTACTCTTTGATTACTTGCTGTTACTCCAGTTGATGGAATAATTGCAGATCGTGGATTTGGGGAAATAGTTTCCCACTCATACCCATATAAAGGCATTCCTAAAATAATTTTATATGGAGGAATATTTTCTATTAGTTTATGTGTTGCAGTTGAAACATCATATTCTAAACTATCTCCTGCTCCATATAATGGTGCAATTGCGCCGGTTACTAATGAGGCAGTTGAATGATAATCATATGCCATTAATACAATATAGTCTACAAAATTTTTAATAAGTTTTGGATCAATTAAACTTTTGTGAATTACGTCATTTGTGCTCATTTCTAATGTAAGGGTTTTATTATTTGTTGAGAGAACTTTTTTAACCTCTCCAATAAATTGTGCAAATCGCATTCTCGCAGTGTCTGAAGTATTTTGGGTATATTCAATATCTAAATTTAAATCAGTAAAACCATATTTTTGCATAATGGGCATGGCACTACTTATTAAATGTTTTGCATTTGCAGAAGGGCTAGCTATGACACTATTAATAGTGTCAATATTTCCACTAAATATAACTAAAGAAGTTTTTATATTATTTTTCTTTGCAGTTTGTAAAAACGAATTTACTTTTCCAGAACGAAGCATATACCATCCGGGTTCTTCTTCTTGTGGAGAATTTAATTTTTTAATTGAACCATCTGCATCTAACGCTAATCCAAAATAAGAAAGTGTTGTAATATATTTTTCAAAATGTGTTTGTTCTTTACTTACTAACCAGTACGGCAAAAAACCAATAGTTTGTCGTTGAGATAAAAGAGAAAGTATTTCTTGTTTGCTGTTAATAAAAAAAAGAAGAGTAAACCCAATAATAATTCCTAAAAAAATACTTACCAAAAATACAACAGATTTTTTCATGTAGGTCTATTGTAGCAGAAAGGAATTGTGTTATAGAAATAGTCTGCATTCACTGTCGTGGCAATTTCTATGATCATGTCTATTTTTTTCCAAAAGTTCATCATATTTATGAATAGCTTTTATTGCTTCTTGTGTATTTGTAACTATCGTTAATACCTCTAATTCTTCATCTCTAATTCTCATTCGTCTTTTAAATTCACCAATAATATAATGCCAAAAATAACCGTAAAGAATTAATGGTTTATGGTGTCCAAAATAAAGTCTTGCTAAGCCCCATGCCATACCAAATTCGGAAATCGTACCTGTTCCCCCATTAAAAATCATGTATGCATCACCTAACTCTAGTAATTTACGCGTTCTTTCAATATAGTTTTCTTCTTTGTATTGTTTGTCTGCTAAATTTCTTACTGATTCCCCATCAAAGTCTGTTGCTTGCTTAGGTTTATAATACACAACTTCTGTTTTCCCATTTACTTCTTTTGCACCAAGCGTTGCTGCTTGCATAACACCTGGTCCACCACCATCTATAATAGTTATCCCAAGTCTTGCAATTTCTCTTGCAGTTACTTGCGCACTGTCATAATTTGGATCTCCTGCTTCTCCTTTACTGCTTCCAAAAAAAGTTATTTTTCTAATTGATCTCATATTCTTCCCCAATAGTAGGTAATATTACTTCTGAAATTTGTGTTTCCTGTTTAATCTTTTGTTGTAATTCTTCTCTCTGAGCATTTTCTCCATGAGTTAAAAAGATTTTTTCTACATGTTTAATTTGTTTAAGCCAGTGTAATAGTTTTGGCTGGTCTGCATGAGAGCTTAACGAATGAATATTAATAATTGTTGCCCTAACAGGAATAGTTTCATGATAAATTTTTACATTTTTTGCTCCATCAATTATTTCTCTACCCAATGTTTTCTCTGCCTGATAACCGACAATCAGAATTTTGGTTGTAGGTAAAGGAAGATAATTTATTAAATGATGCAAAATTCTTCCGCCACTTAACATACCACTTCCTGCAATAATAACTTTTGGACTTTCGACTTTTAAAATTTGTTTACTTTCTTCACTTGTTTTCGTTTTAATTAAATTTGGGAAATCAAAAGGATTAGTGTCCTTCTGCAAATCTTCATTAAAAAATGCTGGATTTTGTTTAAAAATATCTGTTACTTCAATTGCTAAAGGACTATCCAAAAATACCGGAGTTACGTCTAAAATTTTATTTGTTTTTTTTAAATGATTTAATCTGTGCAAAATTTCTTGAGTTCTTTCTATTGAAAAAGCCGGAATTAATAATGTTCCACCTGCATGTTCTATAGAATTTATTTCTTTTTGCAAAATGTCATTTACATCTTCTTTAGGATGAGTAGAATTTCCATAGGTTGATTCCATGATCACAAAATTTGCAGATGAAATAAACTCTGTTGGAGTGATTAAATCTTGTGGAGTATTACCCAAATCTCCACTAAAACAAATTGTTTTTCCAGCATTGGTAATTTCTATACTTGCAGATCCTAGTATGTGTCCTGCATTTCTAAAAGTAATTGTAAATTCTTCAACACTTATTTGTTGATCGTAAGAAATTGTTTCAAATAATTTTATTGTTTTTTCTACGTCTTCTTTAGAAAAAAGAGCTGGTTTTTTTTCTTCTTCTGCAATTGCGACTTCATCCATTAACGATAAATAAATAATTTGTTTAGTTGGTTTTGTTGCATAAATTTTTCCGCTAAATCCGTTTTGTACTAACAATGGTAACCTCCCGCAGTGGTCTAAATGTGCATGTGTTACAAAAACAGCAGAAAGGTCTTTTGCATCAAAACTAAGAGGCTTTGTATTGATATTTTCTACATCATCTGCCCCTTGAAAAAGTCCTAAATCTACTAAAACAGTTTGGTTATTATTTCCTGTTAACAAATAGCATGATCCTGTTACTCCTCCGCTTGCTCCAAAAAACTGTATTTTTTTCATCCCACTTATCATTATAAACAAAAAAAATAAAAAATTCAGGTATAAATATATAATTGAGTAAATAATCTTATATTTAATTACTCTAGGTTGAAATTGACTCAATAATTTACTATAATTACTTCTCTATGCCATCCTCATCAGAGCAAAATAGACACAGGCATTCAAGTCACCCTTTGCGTAAAAGGTTTGACGCATGGTATCAACAACAAATGTACTTACCAGCAGGTCATCCAAGAAAATTGGCGGCAAGTACAGCATTAAGTTTTTTAGATAGATTTTCTACAGGAGTTGTTTTATATGAAGACCCAGATATTATTGTTATTAATAAACCTGCCGGTCTTCCTTCTCATGGAAGTGATTATGGGGTTTCAGAATTAGTACAAGTTGCTAGAGCTTCTTCAGATATTCATGTAGTTCATAGATTAGATAGAGATACTACAGGAGTACTCATGTTAGGAAAATCTCGTGAAGCCAGAGGAGCTATGGCTAGTCAATTTGATAGAACTCAAGGAGAAAAAACTGCTGTAAAAACTTACTTAGCTCTTGCTCGTGGAGAATGGGATCCTGTCTTAAGAGGTTTTATTGGTCCTTTAGAAGTAGGAGGAAAATTAGTGAGAGTTGTAGATCCTACTGAAGATGCAGAAAGACGAGAGGTTCGTATTCAGGCCAATGGAAAGCGTCTTGAAGAAAAAATGTCATCTACAGGTATTCATGTTGTTGCTCATCTAAGAGATAATAATGGACAGATGTGGTCATTGTTAGCAATTGATTTATATACAGGAAGGACGCATCAAATTAGAGTAACAGCAGACTATTTAGGTGGATCTCTTATGGGCGATCCTCAATATGGTCCTGATGCAACAGATCCAGTCAGTGGACAAATGCTTCACGCATACTCTTTAACAATTAATATGCCACAAACTGGAGAGAGAAAAACATTTAAAGCTTCTTTACCCAAAGATTTTCAAAGAATACTAAGAGGATTAAAAAGAGTACGTACATTTGGTTCACCATATGAAGAAGTTCTAGTTTGATGAACTTAAAGCTCAATGATCTATTGACAAGAAATTTTGAATATGTTCTACTAAGAGTTATTATATATGCTCAAAAGAGCAAAGTCCCGAAAGACTGGTATAGGATTATCTGCTGCCCTTGATGAGGCACCCCTCAGTGTTTTCCATTTTAAAGCTCTCTTTACTTCAGGAATGGGATTTTTTACTGATGCTTATGATTTGTTTATAATTGGTATTGCTGTTGTATTAATTAAAGAGCAATGGCATTTAAATACTACTCAAGTAAGTTTACTTGGAAGCGCAACACTTTTGGCTACACTTTTAGGTGCATTTGTTTTTGGAAGAATTGCTGATTTAATGGGAAGAAAAGCAGTATATGGATTAGAGGCGACTATTATGGCTGTTGCTGCAATTGCATCTGCATTTGCCCCCAATTTTTATTGGTTAGTACTATTTAGATTTTTATTAGGTCTAGGCATTGGTGGCGATTATCCTGTTAGTGCTGTTATTATGAGTGAATATTCAAACCGCGTTAACAGAGGGTTTTTAGTAAGTCTTGTTTTTTCCATGCAGGCATTGGGACTTGTTATTGGTCCAATGGTTGCTTTAACACTTTTAGTATCTGGAATTAGTCATGATTTGGCATGGAGAATTATGTTAGGTCTTGGAGCATTGCCAGCAATTGCTGTTATTCAATTAAGAAGAAGTATGCCTGAGTCGCCTAGATTTGTTGCAAGAGTAAAGGGTGATTTAAGCAAAGCAGTTGAGACAATTCATCACTATAGTGCTGGAATTGTTCAAGCTTCAAAAGAAGAATATGGACCAACTATTAAGAGAAGTTTTAAATCATTTATTACAAGAAAAAGAAATTTACTTATGATTTTAGGAACAGCGGGTTCTTGGTTTTTGCTTGATTATGCATATTATGGAAACACAATTTCAACTCCGTTAATTTTAAAAACTGTAGCACCTGGTTCTGACATTATAAGAACAGCTGCTTGGACACTGATAATATTTGCAATAGCAGCACTTCCTGGGTATGCGTTTGCATTCTTTAAAATAGATCATATTGGTCATAAAAGATTACAATGGATTGGTTTTATTGCTATGGGAATTTGCTTTTTTATAATAGGAATTGTTCCAGGATTAACAGAAGCAATAGTTCCATTTTTAATTCTTTATGGATTAAGTTATTTCTTTACGGAATTTGGTCCAAATGTTACGACATTTGTTATTCCAACAGAAGTTTTTTCTATTACCGATAGGAGTACTGGTCATGGAATTGCCGCAGGAATTGGGAAACTTGGTGCATTTTTAGGCGTATTTATTTTCCCGATGCTTACTGCAAAGTTTGCATTAAGCGGAACATTACTTATCTCATCAGTAGCAGCGTTTTTAGGAGCACTTGCAACTACTGTATTACCTGAAACCAGCAGAAGAAGTTTAGATGAAGTTTCAGAAGAATTAATAATAGTAGAACAAGGACCAAAAAAAAGAAATAAAAATCATTAATTTTGTTCTGCTCCAAAATATCCTCTTGCTGTTCCTCTATATGCTTGTGTTTCTTCAGCACTTCCCTTAATTGCTTGTATTTCTTCGCTCCTAATTTCTAATGCAATTTGTATTACTTCTTCAGATGTAACAGTAATTGTTTCTAGTGCTGTTGGATATGCTTTTAAAAATTCGTCAACATCTTCTATCCCTGCTTCTTCCATTGCCATTTGCAACTTTGCTGCTGCTAAACGAGTTGCTCTATGAATTATTTGTGCTAATTGAGAGCCATTAAATCCTTCTGTTATTGTTGCAACATTTTTCCAAAAATCAGGATTATTGGTGTCGGCAAAAATTACTGCATTATATCCGTTTTCTTTTGATGCGTTTCGAGCTTTATCTCTATGAATTTGTAAAATTTCAACTCTATCTGGTGCATCTGGATTAGGGACTTCAATTTTGTGTTCAAAACGTCTCCTTGCTGCAGGGTCAATTCCTTCTGCATGATTGGTTGCGCCCATAACATAGACGTTCTCATTATTTGCATGTGCTCCATCCATTTCTGTTAAAAGTGCAGCAAGAGCGGTGGTATGCATACTGTGTGCAGTATCTGAATCACGGCTAATAAAAAGGGCATCTGCTTCATCAAAGAAAATAATTACCGGTTTTCCAGTTCGTTTTGCTTCTTCTCTTGCAAATTCAAATAATTTTCTAATATTTTCTGCTGTTTCATTAACCCATTTACTTGCCAAATCTTGGTAATTAACAATAACAACAATTGCACCTGTTTCATGTGCTAAAGCACGGGCAAGTTCTGTTTTCCCGTTTCCGCTTGGTCCCCATAAAAGATATCCTCTATCTGCTGTTGCACCCATTGCACGATGGGCTTTAGATCCCTTAATAATTTTTGCAAGTTCTCTTAATTCCTTCTTTGCTTTTGCATTTCCACCAATTTGATCAAAAGTTATTTCAGAATCTTCAATAACCGTTACTTTTTCTCTAATACTATCTTGTCGAGAAGCTTTTCCCTCAAATATGTTTTCTACATTAAATCTGCTAAAAGCTTTAAGAGCTTCTCTATCTGTTTGTTCCGGTTGTACCGGTGTTGGTGGCACAACCGGAAATTCTCCTCCTTCTGTCATAAATTCCTTTCTGCTACAAATTTGTAGCCTTTGCATGATAACAATGGATAATAAAATATGCTTGATAAGAAGATTATAAAAAGCTTACAAAATAAGGCTAAATCAATTACTTTTTTGTTCTGGAGAGAGCCCTAATAATTCATTTATTTTGACAAAAACAAATCCTTTTGCCTTTAAGTCGTTAATAATTGTTGGCAGAGCATCTGCTGTTCTTGGTGCATTTGGTACTCCATTAAAATGGAGCACTATTATTGATCCATTTTGTACATTTTCAACAACGTTATTAATAATTTGTTGTGTATTTGTATTGAATCCATCATTTCCTACTACGTCCCAATGTACAACAGTGTCATTAGCTTGGTTTACCAACTTTACATCATCTGGGGTATAACATCCTCCAGGGAATCTGAATAACTTATTATCTATTCCTGCATGTTCTCTAAGTAATTTTTCTGTTGCCCCTATATCTTCTATTTTTAATGTGTTTGGTAGTTGATTAAGCCCAAAACAATATCCGTAGTATGAGCTATCGGTATATGAATGACTGCCTAATTCAAATAATGAATTTTCAGATAATTTACGAGTTACATCGGGGTATAATTCTATCCAAAGTCCTGTTAAAAAAAATGTTGCTTTTGTATGTGTTTGGGTAAGAATATCAATAATTCTTTGGTCATACGAAATTTTTGTACGTCCTGCTAATAAATCTGCTTTCATTCCGTCGGTCATTTCTGCATCAAAAGTTAAAGCAATTTGTTTACTTGTTCTGGGACCATGAAATATAACATTTGCACTTATACTTCCGATTGTTCTGTTGTCATAGGGACTCCCTTTTTCTACATATGCTGCTTCTTCCGGAGGTTTTGGCAAGATAAGAGTAGTAGATTTTTCTGTTGTAAGAGTTGTTTTTAAATCATTTATAGATGCAGTAATATATTTTGAAAGAAAAAAGTATGTTATAGCAGATGAAATAATTAAAATAAAAAATGTATAAACAAGATGTTTTGTTAGATCTTCTTTTAGGGCAAGCATATTTTTTATTGCATCTTTTCCAATAGTTGACATACTTTTATTGTTCAAAACTTAATTACTATTGTCAATAGTTGACAGGTATTATACGTTTGTTATAGTGAGAATGACATGAAAAGAATCCCTGTAATTCTTCTCTCAATAATTTCCTTTTTATTTTTCCCTGTTGTAACACTAGCTCAACAAGCTCCAACGCCAACAATAGCAGATGCTGTTTTAGCAGATTTAGCATCAAGAAATTATCTAAATAATGTCAGTGTTTTTATGTATGATCAAAAAGAAGCAACAGCAATTTCTGTGAATCAAGACAAACAATGGATTCCAGCAAGTACAGTAAAGTTATTTGTTGCAATGTATGCATTTGATCAAATTACAAAAAAAATTATTAATAAAAATGATCTAGTAACAATTGATGGGAAAAATGTTGTTCCGACAGAAATGGAAACTCCAGAGCTTCCGGCTTTGCAAGAGGGCCAATCTGTAACAATACTTAGACTTATTACTCAAATGATTACACAAAGTGATAATACTGCATATAACACGTTACTTGATGTCTTAGATAGACGTAATGTTACAAATTATGTTCATGCAATTGGGTTAGCACATACAGAAATTGGGTCAAAGCTTAATTTAGATGATGTGCAATCCCAATATGAGGAACTGACTCCTGGTTTTGGGATAAATACAACAACGGCTCAAGATTATGCAAATGCATATTTGCTTATAGAAAATAATAAACTCCCCTATGCACAGGAGTTATTTACAATTCTTACTGAGCAAAAAATAAATAATATGATTCCCCTTTTTCTTCCGAAAGATGTAGTAATTGCTCATAAAACTGGAGATTGGGATCCTTTGTATCATGATGGAGGAATTATTAAATTACCAAAGAATGAAGGAGAGTATATCTTGGCAATTTTTAGTAATCTTGGTGATCCAAGTATCATTGCCCATATCTCACAACTCGTGTATACAAAGGATTACAGTTTAGTAGGGCAAGAATTGGCAACTGCGCAATCAATACAACTCCCTCCGATTGATCCAACACTTCTTATTCCCCCTTCTCCAGCATTAACTCCAGAACCTACAACTCGGGTTTTAGGGGTAGAAACGATTCTACAAAATATTACAGCGGCAGATTTAGGCATACAACCAGCAGATCTTTCTTTTGGAGTGAGTCAATCAGATTTGCCCAATGTATATATCCCTGCTACATCTTATTTCCACTCTGTTGTTCCTCTTTGGTATTTTGTAAGAAAATTAATTGCTTTTACTCCACAGGCTCAAGCAAGAGTAGATTTAGACGCCATTAATCAACAAGTTGCAGAGGCAAATAATTTATTAGAGCAAAATAAAAAAGATTTAGCATATGCATTACTTACCAATGTACAAAGTCAGCTTTCTACGATTGCAAAAGAAAATGCAGTAAAACAAGATCCTTCCCTTCAATCAAAAATTGAAGAAGTTTCTCAATCTAGATTCCAACTTTTAGGCAATCAATTGCAAAAAGCAAATAAACAAGAAAGATTAGCTGTAATTTCTGTAATGGCAGCTCAGGCAAAACAGACACTGCAAACAGTTATCCCAAATGTTCCTCAAGCAGCGAGTACTACAGATTTAACAGCGCATCCTTTAATTGGAAAAGTTGTACAAAAAACAGATACTTCAATGATTGTCCAAACAACTGGTGGAGAAAATGTTACTGTACCTTTAAATCAAGCGCCAGTTAAAGTAAGAGAGCAATCACAAGTGCAATATCAATCTACAGGTACAATTCAAACAGGGACAACTGTTGCAGTGGTTGGGACCACTCAAAATGCTAAGTTTGTTCCGACATTTGTTTTAACACGAGTTCCTCAAGAGCTTGCAGCTCCTCAACCAGTAAAAGTAGAAAAAGTAAATATAAAAAATAATACGATTATAGTAGATGATAATGGTGTAAAAGTTCAGGTAGATATAACTGGACAAACAGCAATTAAAGCAAATAATACAAATATTGCTCTTTCAGTTTTAAAACCGGGAGATACAGTAGTTGTACATGGTCAACCTTTACCACCGACTCCATCTATTACACCTACTGTTTCAGTTTCTCCTACATCGATTGTTACTGGGAAAGTAACTATAACAGGCTTACCAAGCGGAATAAGAAATACTCTTACTCAAGGCCTACAAATTACAGGAAAAATTATTCCAACGGTATTTGTTACAAGTATGCCAGAACCTGTTAAGCAAGTCCCAACAGTACAAGCACCTGCTTCAGTTACTCCTCATGTTATTGTTGGACAGACAATTCAAGTTGTACAAACACAACAGCAAACACGTAGTAATCCGCCAGCTCCTGCTCCTAAAAAAGAAGCGCCAAAACAAGAAAGTCATCCGTCTGCTCCTGCGCCTGCTGCACCTGCACCAAAGCAAGAAGCTCCCAAGAAAAAGTAGTTTGTAAATTTACTTTTTTTATTTATAATTATCCAATCAATAAATATGAGAGAAGAAGAATTAAGTAAACTATTTGATAGAGAGCGATTGTTGCGACAACAAAGAATGCTGCGGTCACATGAATTTGTAGCTACTTCAAGGGAAGTATTGCAAGATTTAGAAAGAGTTGGTTCTCAAAAACCATTAGGTAATTTACCTATTCAAACACTGCTTGACTTGGGAGAAGATCCGCAAGTATGGGTTGCAAAAGCTCAAGAAAATGGGTTATTAGCGAAAATATATCCTCGTTTTCTACCTGGAGGAAGAATTTCAGGGGCTATTGCAATTGCAGATCCAGTTGCGTTAGAACATGTACTACAGAAAAATGATCGTGTTTTAGAATTATTTAATTGGCCAACAGATCCTCAATTGTTTATGGATAGAGTTCATCAAGAGCAAGTATCTATGGGGAACCCGGTTTATTCCATAATTGCACAAGCATTTGCAGATGATCAGCCTATTCCTCTTCGTTATCAGATTCAACAAAGAGTAAGGACTGCTAGCGCCAGGGTTGGGATAACTATTAGAAGAACTGCATAGATATTTTAGGCTAATTTTGGTAAAATTGATGTATTGCGGGCGTAGTTCACCGGCTAGAACGTCTCCTTGCCAAGGAGAAGGCAGTGGGTTCAATTCCCATCGCCCGCTCAGGATAAACCTCTTTTCCTCAGAGAATAGTAGGATATTTTATAAAATTAAAATTTTTTAAGTTGGATTATGCGTGGCGAGGTTGGTTTAATATTGCAGGTCTAACTGGATTGTATCCTGCATAAGATCCTCTAACTGCAGTAGCAAACTCTTCATAATTTGCTCTATGGGTAACAATTTCTCCTAAATGAATAGAAGCAGTATGAGGTTGACCATCTAATGAAGGATATGAAAAAGTAACTTGTGTTTGTGCGCTCATTGGTCCTTCTGGAACACTAATTTGAGGCATTAAAAATCCATGATCTGGTCTTCCCGCTGGAGCACTTTCAACAACCTGATTATACGTCAATACCAATTCAACTGCTGCATCTCTTCGAGCATGCATTAAACTAACTCTTGCATCATGTCTTAAATGAGCATTGCCAGATGCATGTGCTTCTAGTTGATCTGAATTAAAAGAAATTGTTGTAATCGCGGCTACAATTAGATCTGGAGTCATTTCCCTTTGTCCAGTTCTTGCTTCTCGCAAAGCGAGTCC
>DASVYQ010000007.1:0-4772 GCA_036392095.1 Patescibacteria group bacterium | reverse complement strand
GAAAGTAGAAGCAAGAGAGGTAGTATCCATGTTGCGTGTTAAATAGAGTCTGTCAGATCCCATAGGCAGTGTTGTTTTAAAGGACTCTTCCATTTGGAGTGTTGCTGCTTTTGGAGCCAAAAGCATGGACGCAAGGGTTGTTGTTAATTTTTTTGTTTCATCTTGTAATTCTTTAATACTGTTTGCAGAAATAGTTATATACAATCCAAACTGGAAAAAGCGTTCTATGCCTTTTGCAAGAGAGTCTTGCAATGATAAAGCATCTTCCAGAGCAGCAGAGACTGAAGGGTTAATAACTTGGCCTCTTTCGGTATCTGAAGCAATTGTTGCTTCCATTTCTGCAATTTTTCTTTGCAGACTAGAAATAACTTCTGATGCTTGTTCAGGATAGATAAAAAATGAAAGATTTAATTCATTTTCAAAATCAATAAGAGGCTGAAGCCAATTTGCAGAAACATATCGAGGATATGATGTTACAAAAAATGTTCTGTAATATGTTTCACCAATTCGTATATAGCTAAAGTCTGTCTCTATAGCTGTTGGTGCAATAATATCTGCTAAAGAGCTTTGAGGCCCTAATTCCACAGTAGGAGTTGGAGTAGGAGTAGTTTCAACCTTCTTTTTGGGCAGTATAGAAAATTTCATATTGTATTTTGATTTATTATTGGTAAATGATGTACTTCTTGCGTCTCAGTTGAATTATAAAATTGGTGAAATAATAAGATTAACTGATCCCTTTGTAAAATTTTAGTTAGTAAATTTGCACGAGAAAGTTGGTTTCTTAATCCTTCTGCCTTTGTCTTTAGTGTTGGTTTTGCACTCTCAAGAATATTTTCAACAGATGCATGTATGGTTGCCTGAGAAACTCTGGCTTGAGAACCTAATTCAGAATAAGAATAAGGAATAGCAATAAAAAATTTTTTATCTAACACAACATTCTGTTTTACTAAATGCAATACAAAATCCCGATAGTTAGTCATATAGTCGGCAATATTAGGAGCAGTGATTTTCTTAATTTCATCATTTAACTTATTAATATACGAACTAACATCAACACGTTTATTTACTACAAGAATTTGAATAGGAAAACTTAAAGAGTTTAAAAAAGAAGCATAAGCATTTATCTTTGCATCTTGTTCCTCTTTAGAAAGAAGTGCAAAGTTTGTTGGAGAAACTTCAATAATCATACACGCATTGCCGTTATTAAATACAACAATATCGTCTACTATTTCACGAATTTCTGTAAATTTTTGCGTTGAACTGATAGGTATTTTTTTATCCATATACTTAGTTTGCTGTAAATAATGATTTTCTTAATTCTTCTCTGGCATCAACAGAAGTAACTTCTAAAGGATATAAAATTGAGCCGTCTGCTGTAATTTCAACTGTATCAAATTTTTGTTGCTTTTTTGGATCTTCAAATGTAATTGTGTATGTTCCATTAAGAAGAGGAGTGGCAGAAAGAAATTGTCCGAGTTGATTTGTTTTAAATGCACGCACAGGATTTTGATCTTTATCTTTTACCTCAACCAAAATATTTGGTAAAACATTTCCTCGTGGATCTTTAATAACTCCAGTAATCAGATTTGGAACATCTGGAGCAAAAGGAACACCGGTTGATTTTTGTAATTGTTGTGGGATTTTTTTAACATGTTCTGTCTCTTCTGGAACACTTGCTGTTGTTGGTGTAAATACATGCGTTGGATGAGATTGTAATTTAGATTGTAATTGTACTAATTGTTGTTCTAAGAGTTCTTTTTGAGACTGCATGTCTTGGAGCTGTTTTTCAAGATCTAGTACTTTTTCATGAGCTTGCGATTCCTGAGGTTGTCCAACATGCTCTTTTTCTTCTTGTTTTGCTTCTGCTAATTCTTGTTGCAGCATTTGTGTTGTTTGATCTACTGGTGTTTCTGTTTTTAATTCTCCCTGTGGTTCTATCTGTTGAGAAGGCTCTTGTACAGGTATTTGTTGCAGAGATGGTTGAGCAGCATCTGCAAAACTTGTGTCTATATTTGAAGAGTCAGTAGTATCATCTGGCATAGTAATATCTGCAGGAGGATTTGATGTAAAAAAAACTTTCTCATTTTTTGTTTCTTCTTTTTTCTCTGGTTCTATTGCTTTAACTTGTGCTGGAGTTACTGTTACATTACTAGCAGCAGAAGTTTTTTTATAAGAAAATTCATTTGGTTTTAAAAGGGCAGAAAGAAATAGCATAATCATAGTGTCGGCAGGACGACCTTCAACCGGAACAAATGCCAAAAAAACACCACATAAAGCAAAAAAACCACCAATCAAAACTTTAAAAACAAAAAAAATTGGAAGTGAAAAACATATAAATGCAATAA
Source organism: Patescibacteria group bacterium (assembly GCA_036392095.1). Lineage (GTDB taxonomy): Bacteria > Patescibacteriota > Microgenomatia > Levybacterales > UBA12049 > PPGL01. The sequence continues at coordinate 2,427 of DASVYQ010000007.1, read as the reverse complement.
CAACTCCTGCTGCAAGATATGCAAATTGTTTTACAGTCATATCACCAATTAATCTAAATTGAAATCCTGTAATATCTTGTGGAATGGGGTGTCCTTCTATTTGGTCCATACAAACAGTGTATAATGTGAAAACTCTATCCGCAAGATTATCAAAATATGTCAACAAAAATGGCAATTTTTTTGTATACTAAAAATATATATGGAGTATAGTATTTTATTTTTTATAGAAATAGTTTCTTTACTTCTCCTTTCCCAACTTCTTAGTAAAATGTTGTCCTCTTTTTTTATAAAAATAACACACAGTGTAAAAGTTACCATCCATTTGTTATCTGTTATTTTTTTACCAGGAGTTATGGTGCATGAGTTAGCGCACTGGTTTATGGCAAGTATTTTATTTGTCAGAACAGGAGATATTGAATTTTTACCGCAAATTCAAGGAGATGTTGTAAAACTGGGGAGTGTTGCAGTTGCAAAAACAGACCCACTGCGAAAAACATTCATAGGTGTTGCCCCGATTATTATTGGGGTTTTGCTTATGATGTTATTGTTTTATTATCTTGCTCCATCAATTCCTGCATTTAATTGGCAAACACTTGTTGCAGCATATTTATTTTTTGAAATAGGCAATACCATGTTTTCTAGTAGAAAAGATTTGGAAGGAACACTATTTATGGTTGTTGGTATTGTTTTTATTATTGCGCTTTTATATGTATTTAAAATTCAGGTACATGTGTATGTTGTTAATTTTTTGTCTTTACCAACTGTTGCGGATTTTATGAAAAAATTAAACGGCATTATGTTTATTCCGTTAACAATAGATATTATTCTTTGTTCAATTGGAATTATTTTTGGAAGAAGACGCAATCATTATTATTGACAAGCGGTAAAAGAAAACTGGCCAATACATGGGACCCCTGTAATTGAACCAATAATATTTAGCAAGAAGAAAGAAAATAATACAACCAACAGTCCAACAATTGCAAAGGTAAAAGTTTTTCTGGCGCCTTCTACTTGTTTTGCATCTCCGCCAGACATCATAAATTTATATCCGGAGAAAATAATTAAAATAACGGTAACAGAGCCAACAAAAATTAATGATCCGTGAATAATATTAGCAAATAGTCCAACAGTTCCATTCCCTCCAACTAAACATTGTATTGTTGCAGGACAATCATTATTCCCACAAATAGGAGCAGACGAACAATCAGCCATAAATTAGTTATAGCAGAAAAAATAAAATAAAGTAAAGAGAATTAGTGGCCTAATTGTGGAAGGGTAAGATTACTTAATCCTTGTCCAATTAAGAAGGTAAGAATAAGGTTAATAATTAAATAAGATAAAAATGTTACTGCAAGACCTAAAGCAGCTGCAATAATTTGGTTTCTTGCAGCCTCAACATTTTTTGAATCTCCTTCTGATGTAACCCATTTAATACCTCCAATGATTAAATAAATAAGAGCAATTAAACCTGCAACTAAAAATAATAAATTAGTAATACTTCCAACAACACTTCCTAAATTTCCAGATTGTAAGCAAAGATTGCCAAAACTTCCTGATGGACAAACACTTCCAATGCTTTGTGCAAATGCTAAAGAGGGGAGAGCTAAAAAACTGACTGCTGCTGGAATAATGCTAACTATTTTTTTCATCTAATTCTATGCTAGAGTCATTTTTTTATTTTGTCAAGAAGCTTTCTTTTTTTACTATGCACCCGTGCTTAAAAGTGGAATTTTAAAGAAAAAGCTTAAGATATTTACAATTAAAATTGCCAAAAATGCTACTCCTAATCCAATAGCTGCATAAAAAATAGTATTTCTGGCTCCTTCAATACTTTTTGGGTCTCCTTGAGAAATAATCCATTTAAATCCTCCAAATAGAATAAAACCAAACGCAATAAATACTCCGGCAAAAAGCATAATATTAATAACCAAATTGATTATGTTATTTCCTGCTATGCCACTGGCATTAAATACTGTTCGTATTTCAGGAGGAAGATTAATAGTGTATGGCATATTATTTAAATTGAATAAAGCCAGGTAATTTTAACACATCCACACCAATTATTTGTAATATTGTTGTTGAGAAAATAATAAATAACAATCCGACAACAGCTGCTGTTAGTCTTTCTCGTGCTTCTTTGACTTTTTCTGGGTTTCCTTGAGACATTGCAAGTTGATATCCAGAGAAAATAATAACTGCAACAGCTACTCCTCCAGAGAGACCTAAAAGGATTCCTAAAAATTGTCCTACAAAGCTTCCAACATCTGTGTTAATTGTTCCGACAGCTGTAGAAAATTGTGTGCATGTTCCTTTTGAATATGCATAGGTTGGACAGGGGAGAGGATATGGAGAAACAGAAGGGAGAGGTTGAATGTTATTAACAATTCCACCTTGTCCACCTTGTCCACCAGGACACGCTTTTGAAGG
>DASVYQ010000006.1:0-3443 GCA_036392095.1 Patescibacteria group bacterium | reverse complement strand
TTGGACTTCATGCATTTTCTCATGTACCTTTTGGAAATCCTTCTTGTTCAAAAGCTACTGCAGAATCTGAACTTGCAGCTTCATTAAAAGTTGCACAAAAATATAAAATTACATTTGCCTCATTTGTTTTCCCATGTAATTTAATAAACTACCTAGATTTGCTTAAAAAATATAAATTTATAGCATATAGAGGTATTCAACCAAATATTCCAATTTTACGTGGATTTTTTCATCATATTCTTATGGCACTGGATTTTTTTGCACCTATTGCGTCTCCTGTTGCTACTGCATCAATTGTAAATGGTTTAGTTAATATTCCTGCTTCTTTTTATTTCCCATCAAGTAGAGGAAATAAAAAATATATTCCAAAAGCTGCCAGGTTTTATAAAGCAAAGTTAGGAATAGATGCTGCAATAAAACAGAGGAAAATATTTCATATGTGGACACATCCAACCGATTTAACTGATAATTCAGAGAATTTGCTTAAAGAATTTTTTGCTATTTTAAATTATGCACTTGCAAAACAAAAGCAAGGTATGTTAGAAATAAAGACCATGAAGCAAATTGCCCAGGAAACCCTGTATGAAAGTTAAGACTCTTTGGTTTTATTTTACCGATAAACTGGGGACAACAATCTTGCATCCCCAATTTATTGTAAAAACAATTAACTATAAAGCTATTTCGGAAGCTAAAAAATATATAAATGGAGACTTAATTGATATTGGTTGTGGTCGAATGCAGTATAAAAAAGAATTAACTCCTTTTATTAAAAAATATATTGGAGTTGACCACCCAAGAATATCTAAGCTATATAATCCACAAAATAAACCGGATATTCTGGCAGATGCAATACATATCCCAGTAAAAGACAAATCATTTAACTCTGCGTTGCTTTTAGAAGTTTTAGAGTATTTTTCAAATCCCGCTTTAGTATTTAAGGAATTAGCTCGAATTCTTAAACCAAATGGTGTTGTAATAATTTCCAGTCCTTTTTTATATCCTCAACATGATTTGCCATATGATAGAGCACGATATACAAAAACACAAATTAAAGAATTTCTAGAAAATTCTGGATTTAAAATTAAAAAACAATTGGAATTAGGGAGTTTTTGGGAAATGTGGTTATTGTCACTTATAATGTATCTATTAAAATCTTTACAATATTTACTATCTCGTAAAAATAATTTTATATCAATCGTTCTGATAATAATTTTGGTATGTATTATTCCTCCTATATATTTCCTATCTAACGTTTTAGTCTTTTGTCTAAGACAGCTTCCTAATAAAAAGGGTATTAATTATTTCCCAATAAATATTTTGACAATTGCAGAAAAAAAATAAGATGAAAAAAAAAGTTTTAGTTATTACTAGTTCATTTCCAAGATATAAAACAGATTGGTGGGCTCAGTTTATTGCTAATATTTATAAAAATATAGATAAACAAAAATATTCTATTACTATTCTTGCTCCTCATGCTCCAAGTGCAAAGCTGGAAGAATTTCTTGATGGAATTCATATTATTAGATTTCCTTATTTCTATCCTTTTTCACTCCAAAAACTTACTTCAGGTAGTGGAATACTGCATAGTAGTAAAGAAAATTTTTTTGCTAAAATGCAAATTATATTTTTTGTTAGCATGCAATTTTTAACTACTCTAAAAATGCTTATAAAAAATAAATATGACTTAGTTCATATTCATTGGGTGATTCCTCAAGGCCTTGAATTACTTGCAGCAAAATATTTATTTAAAATTCCAGTTATTGCAACTGTTCATGGGAGTGATTTATTTGGTCTTAAAAAATTAAATTTATTTAAAAAACTTGTATTAGAAAATGCAGATTTATGTACGGTTAATAGTAGTGCTACTCAAAATGAAGTGTTAAAAATTGCTCCAAAGACAAAAACTGTTTTTATACCAATGGGTGTAAATACAAAAGTGTTTTCTTCAGACAAAAAGAGTAAAAAAGTTAAACTAAACTATGATAATGCTAATCTTATTCTAGCTGTTGGACGATTAATTGGATGTAAGGGTTTTATATATTTGATTAAAGCAATGCCAGCAATTTTAAAAAAATTCCCCAATACAAAACTATTAATTGTAGGAAGTGGTCCCGAAAGGCAAAATTTAGAAAATCTTGTACAAAAATTGGGATTACCTGGGTATTCCGTTAATTTTTTAGGAAGCGTAAATCATGAAGAATTATCACGAATTTATGCTTCTTCAGATATATTTGTTGCACCATCAATTACAGACCCAGTTACAGGGGAGACTGAAGGACAAGGAATTGTTGTATTAGAGGCGATGGCATCTGGAATTCCTGTTGTTGGTAGTATTTGTGGTGGAATTCCTGATTTAATTTCTCATAATGAAGATGGATTACTTGTTAAACAAAAAGATAGTAAGTCGTTGGCTATGGCAATTATTAAAGTAATGGAAAATAAAGACTTACGAGATAAATTTATTAAAAAAGGAAAACTAAAAATCGAAAAAAATTATTCCTGGGAAAAAATTGGAGAAAAGTTTACAAATATATATACAAAGATACTTGAATAACTATTCACCCTTGGCGTGCATTTGTCTCATTTGAAAATGCACAATAAGTTCTGCAATAAGACCAGTGCATAAAAATTGAACTCCTAGAATAATTAAAAGAATTCCTAAAAGAAGTAACGGGAATCTAGCTTGAATACTACCTGTTAAGATTCTAATCACCGCCAAATATGCACAGATTATTGATCCTAGACCTGAAAGAATTAACCCAATTTTCCCATAGAAATGTGCTGGCTTGCTGGAATAATCTGTAATAAAGACAATAGTTAATAAATCAATAATTCCTCTCCAGCTTCTCTCAAATCCAAATTTTGATTTGCCATATTTTCTAGATCTGTGATTTACCGGAATTTCAGTAACTTTAAATTTTTGTTTTGCTGCAAGAATTGGAATAAATCTATGTAGTTCTCCATGAAGATATAGCTCTTTTACAACATCTTTTTTGTATGCCTTAAGTCCACCGTTAAAATCATGTAGTCTTACTCCACTAATAAAGACCGTTCCTCTATTAAATAGAAAACTTGAAACTTTTTTGCTGATTGAATCATTTCTTCTTTTTCTCCAACCACAAACCATATCAAATCCATGTTTTAATTTTTTAATCATATTGCCAATCTCATGTGGATCATCCTGCATGTCTGCATCAATTGTTAAAATATAATTTCCTTGTGCTTTGTTAAATCCTGCATTTAAAGCAGCGGATTTACCAAAATTTCCTCTAAATTTAATAATTTTAATATTTCTATTTTTTTTCTGGAAATTTTGAATAATTTGTAGAGATTTATCAACAGACCCATCGTCTATAAAAATTAATTCATATGACATATGTAACTCTGTTAAAATTGTTGTTAATTCTTTATAAAAAGGGGGAAGGGAGCCTTCTTCATCCTTA
>DASVYQ010000005.1:0-2462 GCA_036392095.1 Patescibacteria group bacterium | reverse complement strand
AAATCAATTCTGTTATTCATGTGGTTTTTGTTGCGTCAATTGTCTTATCTCTTCTCTTTATTGGAGGATTGCGTATTTTCTCTCCAAAGTTAGCTTTTTTACAGCAAAATATTATTTATATAATTTCTTTTTGTATTTTTGTTGCAGGTGCGTCACTTAACACAATTATTGATAGTACGTTTATGGCATACAGAGTTTCTGAGAATATCTTAATAAAAAATACGGTCTTAAGTATTCTAAAGCTTGTATTGCCTTTATTTTTAGTCTTTTTTGGCTCGTATGGAATTTTTTCATCTGTTGCAATTGCCACTCTTATAAGTGGAATTGTGGGAATAATAATTTTAATTTTTAATTTTAATTTTTCTCCTAAATTGACCTTTAATAAAGAAGCAATTAAAGAAATGGGGAAATTCTCTGGAGGCAATTATCTAGCAGGTTTTTTGTCTAGTGCCCCTGGCCTTCTTCTCCCTATTCTTATTGTTAATGGACATAGTTCTGAAACAGCAGCATATTATTATGTCAGCTCTATGATACTTGGATTTCTTATGATTATTTCTCAATCTACGACTCAATCTCTTCTTGTTGAAGGATCTCATGATACGTCAGCAATAAGACAGCATTTTTTTAAAGCACTTCAGATTATTTTTATCTTTTTGATTCCTGCAATTTTAATGATTGTTTTATTTGGTAATTTTATTCTGCACGCATTTGGTAAAAACTATGCACTGCAATCATTTGCTTTTCTTAGAATTATGAGTATATCTGCAATTTTTATGGCAATGAGTTCTCTTGGAAATTCGCTCCTTCGTCTCTATCATAAAATAGGAGATTTAATTTTCTTAAATGGGATAACTGCAGTTATTACGTTAGGTTTTTCCTATGTTTTTATCCCTCAAGGATTAATTGCGATAGGGTGGGCTTGGCTGTTGAGTCAAATTATTTCCGTAATTATTTATGGAGTTTTTCTTCGTTGGAAAAATTTAATCTAATTTACTTTCCATACCCAGCAAAAGTGTATGCTGCTGGTAAAAGTGTGTTTGTATTGTCTTTCGTAATGCTCCAGCTGTCCGGGCCATCAGATCGTGGGTAGAGTAAATATGATGTTCCACCCAAAACACCTCTGTTTTTAAAATCAAATATGGCTTTTAGCACTCCTGCATAGGCATTTTTTTGCAGTTCCTGACTGCCAAGGGTATTTTGGTCGGTCAACTCATCACCATTCCCTGCTCCAAATTCTTCAATAAAAATTGGCTTGTTGGTATACTTTCTTACTTCATTTAAATAACCTGCAGTGAGCGTATACGGGTCTGGGTATGGACCATCCTTTGGTTTATCAAATCCATAGATATGGACCGAATCCATATCTACAATGTCTTCTATCTGACGGACTTCTTTTGGATCATGCCAGTAATATACTGGTTGGCCTGATGAATCAAGTTGACCGCTATCTGTTCTCCAGCTTCCTATTGTTATTTTTGTAGTGGGGCAAGTTGATTTTACAATAGTTGCTGCTTCTTTCATTTTGGCCAAATTAATTTCGTTAAGAAGAGGTTCGTTTGCTATATCTACTCCTAAAACATTGGAAAAAGTACAAGCTTTTGGAGTGGCAATATAATTTTTAACAAAATTAATATAATAATCATCAAGTGTTACTCTATTAAATTTTGTGTCTTTTGCATTTGCTTCTATAAGGATAACCGCATACATATTTTTCTTTTTCATTTTGTCTAATACTTCTTGCCATTGTGCATGAGTATATGATGATGAAAGAGTATCAGTAGTGCTATTAATATTAGTAATGCGTAGTGTATTCATTCCCAGTCGTGACGCAAGGTCAATCAGGTCTTCTCCTTTACTGTTTAGCACATAATGTTTGGATTCTGGGAGAATTTGACTCATATCAACTGTGGTGCCGTAGTATTGTTGTGGTTTGACGCCTAATATGTCTTTGGTTGTAATAAGAATTCCTTCTCGTTCTTTGAATACAAAAGCTGCGATTACGAGGAAACAAACAAAAAATAATGAAAGAAATACTTTTTTCATAAAACCTACCAGTAGTATACTATAAATGACTCTTTAATAGGAGAGTGTCTGCGTTAGGAATAGTAAACGCCAGGAAATCTTTTTTCTCTATATTCAATAAATTTCTTTTCTACGTAAAGTAAGTCTTCTTGAGTTATTGATAAGAATTTAAGAATAGGTACATTATTGATAAAAAGATTTCTTATTGTCACTTCGTTAATCTTAATTTTTTTAAATGACGAAAGAATTGAGTAAAAAAGTGTATACGTATCATATTCTACTTTATTAATCGAGCAATCGGTAAAATCAATCAAGTAATAGTTATTATTATTTATATATATATTTCCAGGCCAGAGGTCTCCATGCGTAAGCGTATATCTTTTTTCGTAAAATTTATTAATTTCACTATTAATTTCTTCAAAAATTAGTAACGACTCCCT
>DASVYQ010000004.1:0-2095 GCA_036392095.1 Patescibacteria group bacterium | reverse complement strand
CTATTATAGAAGCAAGAATATATAATTAATTTAGATTCTTCCCAATAATGAATCTAAAAGTGTTTATTATAATCCCTTCTTTTGCGGGGATTATTTTTTTCCTCTTTTTTTTCTGTTCTCAAGTCTACGCAGCTCGAAGTATGATTATTACTTCAAGTAAATCATCTCTTTTCGGCGATGAAGAGTTAACACTTTCTGCTTCAATGTCAGGTTTTACAAATAATGAAACTATTTATATAAAAGGCGCTTTTTATAATGACGGTAGTACTAATTATTTTGGTTTAACAAAATATAATGACAATTTTATAAAAAACGGGGAGAGTACAGTAACACAAAAACAAATTACAGTTGGTAATTGGGATAATAATCTTATTGTAAAACCAGATTTTACCGATAGCGGATTTATTGGTGAAAATACTTATAAATTAAAAGTTGGTTTTTATTATCTAACTTCTGGCGGAAATATTTCCCCGGTTAATTGGTCAAATGCTTTAGATGTGGCAATTAGTTTGCCCGATCCAACAGCAACACCTATTATTCCAACAAATACATCAATTCCTCCCTCTGCAACAACAATTCCATCACCAAAACCAACACTTACAAAAATACCTACAATAAAACCAACAAGCGTTCAATCAAAAATAACAAGTTCTGTTGCGTCTATTTCTTCAGAAATTTTAGGAAGCAGTATCTCTGCAAAACCAACAGAAACAATAAAAAATTTTGGAAATAAAAAAAAGGATAATAATTTTCCCCTTTTTCTGTTAATTGGGGGTATAATTCTACTAATAAGTTGTATAGTTGTAACATTTTTGATATATAAAAAGAAACAAAACTCGTATGAATAAAACAATTATCACGTCTTCTGCAAAAGAAACACAAAATTTGGGAAAAGAATTTGGACAACAATTACAACCCGGTGATTGTGTCTTATTGTATGGAAATTTAGGAGCTGGTAAAACAACATTTGTGCAAGGAATGGCACAAGGTTTAGGAATTACCAAAAGGATTATCTCTCCAACATTTGTTATTTTAAGAAGTTACGAAATTCCAAAGGATATGTTTTATCATGTAGACTTGTATAGAATAGAAACAAAACATGATGTAGAACAAACAGGACTTTTTGATATTCTTAAAAATGGAAAAAGTATTGTTGCTATAGAATGGCCGGAAAAGTTACATAATTTATTGCCAGAAAAAAGATGGGAGGTAGAATGCAAGTATGTTGATGAACAACAACACGCAATTAGCATTACAAAAAGGGGTTGAAATTTTAAAAAGTGGTGGAGTTATAATTTTTCCAACAGATACTGCATTCGGCATTGGTTGCAGAATAGATAGTGAGGATGCAATTGCGCGTTTATTTACGATTAAAAATCGTGATTTGTCTCAAGCAGTTCCGGTGTTAGTAAATGGATTTGAAATGGCACAAACGTTACTTAAACCAATTCCACCAGATGTGTATGAAAAACTTATAAAACCTTTTTGGCCCGGAGGATTAACAATTATTCTCCCTTGTCTTACAGAAAAAGTGTCACCCCTTTTGCGGGGGAATGGAGAAACTCTTGGAGTAAGAAGTCCAAATCATCCAATTGCACAAGAATTAATTAGTGGTGTTGGTGTACCAATAATTGGAACTTCTGCTAATTTGCATGGACATAAAACTCCCTTTGTAATTTCTGACCTAGAAAATGAATTAGTAAATAAGGTAGATTATGTTGTGTCAGGAGAAAGTTATGGGCAAAAAGCATCAACAATAGTTGATTGTTCAGTAACGCCTTGGAAAATTGTAAGAGAAGGTGCTATAAAGTTAAGTATATGAACACGTTATTTATTGATACAACAAGTAACCAGGAAATAACAGTCTCAGTTACAAAAAATGGAAAGATGGAACAAATTACACAACAATTAAACAATCACAAGTCACAAATTGTATTGCCCCTTATAGAAAAACTTCTAAAAAAACAACAGTTACATTTAAAAGATCTTAATGCAATTTCTGTAAATCCAGGACCTGGATCTTTTACTGGTGTTAGAGTTGGCGTTTCTGTTGCAAATGCGTTATCTTTTGCTTTGCAAATTCCTGTGAATGGGA
>DASVYQ010000003.1:0-2628 GCA_036392095.1 Patescibacteria group bacterium | reverse complement strand
ATTTTTTTTAAGACGTAAAAAAACGAAATTTCTTGAAAAAAAAAATGAATTTCTAGTAGCAAAAACTAAAAGAAGAAACGAAGAGAAGTGAATTGAAACAACTTAGTAACTATCATTAAGAAATCAGAAGAGAAAAGGTTAGTAGTGGCGAGCGAAAGTCAATGAAAAATTATGTTTATTTTTTTTTAAAAAAGTTAAAATTTGAGTAATCAATGAGAAAAACTAGACATTTTATAAGAGTAATACAAAACATGGTAAAACTTTGTAGGAATAAAAAAAGGGAAAACCACTTTCCAAGAAAAACGATAAATATAACCGATAGTTTAAAAGTACCGCGAGGGAACTATGAAAAAGTACCTTAAATTGTGAGTGAGAAAGATAAAAAAATTTAATAAGGAAAAAGCAATTTAAATGTGAGAGAACACAAAAATGTACCTTTTGTATAATGAACCAACGACTTAATTTTTTTTGCAAGCTTAATTTTTAAATGGAGGCGTAAATAATTTGGAAAGGAATTATTATTTGTTTAGTTAAAATCGTAAAAAGTCTGTGCGTGTCAAGAAATCATAAAATTAGTCGTCATAATAAACGAACAATGGGATTTGGAGATGTTAATAGAGTAAAAAGAATTACACCCGAAACCAAGTGATCTAATTATGAACAGGTAAAAGACCGAACTGGTGTATGTTGCAAAATACTCAGACGATTTGTAATTAGGGGTGAAAGGCTAATCAAACTTGGTCATAGCTGGTTTTCTGCGAAATATATTTTAGTAAAGCAATTTTTAGAAAAACAAAGAAGTAGAGATACTCTTTTAGATAAAGTGATTACATTAACTCATCTTTTGAAACTCACAAAGCTTATGTTTTAACAAACATGAGACAGACATAAAGCGCGAAGGTTTTATGTCTAAAGGGAAACAGCCCAGATGAACAGATAAGGTCCCCAATAGTTATTAAAAAGAAAATAAGTTTGTATTTATAAGATTAAAAGGTACGCTTGGAAGCAGCTAACCTTTAAAGAAAGCGTTGCAGCTCATTAATTGAATAATAGAAATTTATTGACAATTTACGGGAATGAAATAACTTACAAAAAATAAACCGAATCTTTCAATATGAAGAAGAATAAAAAAACAATTTTATACCATATGGTAGCAGAACATTTTATAAAACAAACTATGAATAAAGGAGAAAATGTTGGTATTAGTAGTGTATAAAGTGTAAAATCATACGCTGACTGAAAGCCTAAGGTTTTATCTTTACAGAATAGAAAGATAACAACGGTCCCTAAGTAAAAAACACAATTGTAAAAAGGATATGATGGGAGATTTAATAATATAACATAGTTTTTAATAAAAAGAGCTATGCTAGAAAAAAATGGATCAAACCGAACCGAATACCGACGCAGGTAGGCTGGTCTAGTAGACTAAAGTTGAAAAAAACATAAGATAATAGTAATGAAGGAACTCTGCAAATTAACGCCGTAACTGACAAAGGAGGGAGAAGGTGTATCTATAAAAAATAGGTGACAGAAAAAAGAGAATAGCGACTGTTTAACAAAAACACAGGACTTTGCGAAATAGAAATATAATGTATAAGGTCTGAAACCTGTCCAGTGCTCGGCGGAGAAGTGCAAATGTGATAAGCATTATTGTATTAACACCCGGGTTAACGACAGCTTCGTAGTTCTAAGGTAGCGAAATTCCTTGGCTGGTAAGTTCAGTCCTTGCATGAATGGTAAAACGACTGTTCTACTGTCTCCATTACTAACTTTACGAATTTGGAATATCCGTGAAGATACGGATAAAGTTTACGACTAGACGGAAAGACCCTATATACCTTTTACTGTAATTTTGCATTGTTTATTTAATTAATGTGTGTAGCTTAGGTAATAGTTTATAAAAAACAGCGTTAGCTGTGAAAAAAACAAAAAGTGAAATATTACCCGTATTAAATTAAATGACTAATCGTTAAACAAAACGAAAAAGTTCAAAAAAGACAGTTTGACTGGGGCGGTCGTCTCCTAAAAAATAACGGGGATGTACAAAAGATGATCTCAAAGAGTATTTTTATCTTTTTTTCGAGTGCAATAGCAAAAGATTATTTGACTGTGAGATAAACAAATCAAACAGGGGTTTTTATTAATCTATGATAGCTAGATATTAAGGGCCGGTTATAGTGATCAGGTGAAACCATGTGGACGCGTTCATCGCTTAACGAATAAAAGGTACATTAGGGATAACAGGCTGATTTTTCTCGCCAGTCCCTATGGTAGGAAAAGTTTGGCACCTCGATGTCGGCTTGTCGCAACCTGAAGCTGAAAGAGGTTTCAAAGGTTGGGCTGTTCGCCCAGTAATGCGGTACATGAGCTGGGTTCAGAACGTTGTGAAACAGTTCGGTCCCAATCTATCGTAAATAAAACTAAAAAGAAGGAAGCGTTATCTTTAGTACGAGAGGACCAGGTAAAATTGACCTATAGTTTTTTAGTTATTTTTTTTTCAAAAAAAAAGTATTGCTAAGTGGCCACGTCAAGAAAGAATAAACATTGAAATAATATAAATGTAAAATCTCCTTCCATTTTTTTTAAAAAAACGTGTCAGAGACTATGACTGAAATAGATTTTATTTAG
>DASVYQ010000002.1:0-8920 GCA_036392095.1 Patescibacteria group bacterium | reverse complement strand
AAAAGTCTCAAAAAATCTTCTAATCGTTGCCGGAATACTTCTGATTTTAATAGGAATAACAGTTTTCAATTTGCTTTCAAATTACTTCCAATTTTTAAGAAGAGCTCACAGCACATTTGAAAATTACTATGCATTTAGGGGTTGTATGCAACTTATAAAAAGAACAGATACCTATGGTTTATGTAAAATTGGAGACGGTGAAACAATTAAAATTGTTAAATTTAATGAAAAATGGTATTTACAAAACGATCTTCCACTTTGCATTAACAACTTCTGTTTTTAAACTACATTTAAATTACTGCAATTTTTTTTGATTCTGTTATACTAATCTCGTGGAAAATGTTCTTGTAGATTCTTCTCCAATTACTCAAGATGCACTTTCGTATTTGCGGGATAAAAATACGGATATTGTAAAATTTAGGCATTTTGCAGATAAAATTTCACAACAATTATTAGTAAAAGCGTTAAAAGAAACAGATTATGTTGCAACTCCTATAGAAACACCAATTAGTCCGACAACCACAAATTTTTTACACGGAAATTTTGTGTTTGTCACAATTTTAAGAGCTGGTCTTTCTATGATGCCTGCTGCTTTGCAATTAATCCCTACCATGCCTGTTGGATTTTTAGGATTAAAAAGAGATGAGCAAACAGCAATTGCTTATGAATACTATACTAATTTACCAAAAATTACTTCTGATTCAATTGTTATAATTGCAGATCCAATGTTGGCAACAGGAGGGTCAATGATAAAAACACTTGAAAAAATTTCTTCTTTTAATCCAAAAGAAATACGAATTGTTACTGTTATTTGTGCACCGGAGGGAATAGAAAAAGTGCATGCGCAATTTCCGAACATTCAAATAATTACTGCCGCTATAGATAAAATGCTAAATGATAAAAAATATATTATTCCAGGACTTGGAGATTTTGGCGACAGATACTTTGGCACAGAAGGATAGGTTATCTAATTGCAATTGCATTGATTGCTGCTTGTGCTATTTGTGCGGCTGTTGGTCTATGTGAGGGGCCAAGTTGTGTTGCATAAAATATCATATTAGCAATATCTGGATTTGTTTGTCTTAAATTCTCAAAAATTGGTGTTCCTTCCAAAGAACTTTGTTTATTGTCTATTCCTGCTTGAAAAAGTTCATCATCTGTTGGATGACCTCCAAATAAATGATAAAGAATAATTCCTAATGTATAAACGTCATTTGCTGTTTCTGCCGGATTTTGCGGGTTCATTTGTTCAAGAGCTCTATATCCGTCAACAGCAAACATAACTCTTTCATGTCCTGTTGGTAAACCATTTATTCCAGATGCTCCAAAATCAATAACAAATGCTGTGCCATTTTCTGCAACTAAAATATTTTTAGGATTAAGATCTCTATGAACAATGCCAATGTATGGATCTTGGTCATCAAAAGGTTGTGTAGGTACTTGGTGCAATGCTGCAACAGTTTCTGCAACTTGGGCAAAAATTTGTAATCGCTGTTTTACTGATACATTATGTGTTTGTATAAAAGTATCAAGATCTACTCCAGGAACAACCCCTTCAATAGAATACCAACCTGCTTGTGGTCCTTGTTCAATATGTAAAAATCCATGTCCTTGTGGAATCCTAGGCACCCCTGCCTCATTGGCTCTTTGTAAAATAAGTTGATGATTTACAAAAGCTAATTGGTCTGCTGCCAAGTCTTTTGCATTTCCAGAAAAAACAAAAGGCTTAAGCATAATTGGGGTACCATCGGCAGCAATAAGTTTATATGCTTCACCATTTTGAAAAATTTGCTCTACTCTAAATTGAATTCTTGTGCCATCTTCTGATGTTATTCCAACAGGATCACCTATGGCAAAATGGTTCTTAGGTGCTGTAACCTCTGGTATGTGAGGCATTTGCATTGATCGTGCTGCTTCGACTGCCATAGAAAGTATTTTACCAAATCCTATAATAACTATCAATACATAGCTATGAGGCTAAATTATTTCTAGAATTAAACCTATAATTTTAATTAAGCGATATATTATGATATACTCTGCGCATGATTTACGAAATAAAAACTGCTCGTACAGTAACTTTGGACCCCAGCAATACGTCTCTTAGCTTATCAGAACAAGCTCAACTAAAAATTATGCAGGCAGAAAGAAAAAGAGGAGAAAAAGCAAGACGAAACGTGTTACCTGTTGGAAGAACAACAGTTGGTCCTTCGTATAGTTCTATTACTTATTCTGTAGCTGTCTCCAGCAGCCAAACGTATGCAGAAGTTATTCGTTTTGGTTCCAAGGTAATAGCAACATATAGAGGAGTTATTTTTGTCCCAGAAACAGAGAGAGAAATTGATAGAACTTCTGTAGAACCGGGTGAATATGTTCCGCTTGCAGAGCCCACCACAGCTTTGATTCTTTCTCTAAAAAAAAGCATAAGTGAAAGAGGACTTCGAAGAGTAACAAGAATACGAGCCCGTTATTTTATTGCAAATGTTTCTAATAGCCAAGGATTTACTCAATCAGAACCTTCTTTGCCTAGTGCACAAATTCCCAAATCTCCAACACTGCTAGCAGTATAAATGATTACTTGACACCACCTTAAAAAAGTGTCTTACTAAAGATAATGAAAAAAATCTTAATCGCAATTGTCGTTGTAGTAATTATTATTGCGGCTTACTTGGGAAGACATTCATTAAAAGCAATGTTTGTAAGTTCTCAGCCTGCAGTTACTACAACTGCAGCTCCAACAACAACACAGTCTGCAACTCAGGCAGCATCTCCATCTGATAATATTTATCTTACAAAAACAAATCCAACTAAAGGACAATACCTAACAGATTTTGCAGGAATGACTTTATATATTTTTGATAAAGATAGTAAAGATACAAGTAATTGTTCAGGATCATGTGCTACCAATTGGCCACCATATACTTCCGGCGCAGTTGCTCAAAAAACATTTCCTGCAAATATTGGAGTAATTACAAGAGCAGATGGAACAAAACAATTTACTTATAATGGAATGCCACTTTACTACTACGCTGGAGATAAATCATCAGGAGATACCAATGGAGACGGTGTAGGCGGTATCTGGCACTTAGTTAAACCATAACCTCTAAATAGTAACTTTTATCACAGATTTTTTTAAAAGACTTTATTATTGTATTTGTATGAATAAAGTCTTATTGACGATAATTATTTTTACTATTCTGGCAATTTTAGCAATTGGGTATGTAGCATATACTACACCTGTACAGTAATTATAAAAGAGTAGAATCATATGCCCAGTGAAGAAGGGCTTGGCGTTGGACAACTCTGCAAGATAAATCTCCAGGTTGGCAATTTTTTTTAATTTGTGCAATGTGTCGTTTTATTGCTAGCCACCGTTTAATTTGACGAGTATCTTCTTGAGGAATTCGTCTTCCCATATAATATCTGCAATACCATTGAAACCATCCTCTGGGATCTTCTTTATATATCCATCCCTTTTTTCTCCATACAGCCAATGGTTGACTTGCATTTACTTTAAAATAATTTATATTTGCATCATGTTTTTCATGGCATAATTTATCTTTTTTAAACCAATCTTTTGGAAATTCTTTTGTACAATCTGTCATATATTTTCCTCCAAAAACTCCCATTTCTAACATTTCTTTAGGAGTGAGTTGTGGTTTAAAGAGAGGATCAAAATTTTTTCCTATGGGTTTTGATAATTCATATATATAATTTTTTTGCATAAGGTCGTTAACAACAATCTTTCTCATACATTATTTATATCATATGTGAATTTGCTAATTTAATTATCTTATAGTAAAATGCTTCAATGGCAGAGAGAAAAATTCAAACTGGAGCGTATCATGGTGCTGGAGGTCCTAGTGCAGCTAGAACAATGGGTGAAGTAAGTATAAAACTTCTTACTGAAGAACGTTTGGCAGAGCCGTTAGGAACCGTTGATCAACTTGTAGCAAATCAAGTTAGAAATGCTTTTAGGCAAAAAAGAAATGGTATTACTGTCCTCGATTTAGGAAGCGGAGAAGGACAGTTATTGCACGACATGATTGATTATCCAGAGCAAATGCCACAGACTGTTTTAGCATTACAAGAAGTAAAAGCTGCAAACGTAGCTGATTTTACAATTACGATTGTAGGTTTAACTGATACATCTGGGATTGCTCAGAGGCCGTCTGTGAATGGGACTGTATATACCTCACAAAGTGCTCATATTCCTCAGGGAATATATTATCCTACTGCAGCAACAAATTTTGGTTATGCAATAGTTAACGGGCAATCATTGAGACAATTTTTAGAAATAAACAATATTGGAAATGTAGATTTAGTTTTAGCAACAGAAACAATGATGTATTTAAAACCACATTTATTTCAATCAACGCTCACTGATATAGCAGATGCACTAACGCCTGGAGGAAGGTGTGTTATTACTGGTTATAAGCATTTTGGTGGTGATTCATTAAGCATTTCTGATCTTTCAAAACAAACAACAATACCCGGAAGTTTAGAAGCATTACAGGCAAAAGCAATAGATTTAGAATTTTCTGGAATGTATGATTCAGAAGAAGCAGAAGTTTTATATGAAAAGTTTTATGATAAATGGGTAAGACTTGCAAATTTAGCAGTTGATACATATGACCAAATGCAAAAAGCAAAAAGAGCAATGAGAGACAGTGGATCATATGAATTTTTACTAGAATACTTAGATAAAATTGATCATGGGCAAAGGCCATCATTGCATGATTTGGCACAAGTATACACTGTTGAATTAATAAGGTTGTTAAATGATTTTGCTGGAGTTTATGTACGTGAAGCCAAAGAAAGAATTGTAACTCAATTTACTCATGAATATGTCGGAAGACGAAGGGTGGAAGTTGGCAATTATATGATTTCAATTACAAATATTGAAGCAGCCTAATTATCCTTCTGGTTCTGGAGGTAAAAATTCTTCTCCTCCGTTATCTTCTTTGGGGACGTATTCTGTCTTAAGCCATTGTACATAGGTGCATCCTGTTGGTTTTTTAGCTTTTCTGTCCCACCCGGCAGTGCTGCATTTTTTCATTTTTTTGCCGCTGTTGGTTGTAAACAATACTAATTTACTGCCGCATTCAGGACATTCTTCATCTAGTTGTTCTGTTGTGCCATTAATCCATTCAACATAATCGCACCCAGTTGCTTTTTTTGTTTCTTTATCCCAACCGCCTGCTGAGCATTTTTTCATTTTTTTGCCAAATCTTGTTGTTGCCAAAATTAATTTTGCACCACATTTTGGACATTTTTCATCTAATTCTTCTGGTTCTACTTCTAACCATTTTACATAGTCACAACCAACATTACTTCGGGTACTTGGATCCCAACTTCCAGCAGAACATCGTTGTAATTTTCTGCCTGTTTTTGTTGTGGTAATTGGTCCAAGAGGATTGCCGCACTTAGGACAATTTTGAATATCTTCTGTTTTTATCTTTTTGTCTGTCATAGGTATTAAGTTTACTTTTTTTTTAAAAGTTTCGTCAAGGGGTAATATACAAATTGTGCAAAAAAATCATAATTATGTTATAAAAAACATACTTTATGGCCATTCCAACTCCTATTATTACAAGATCTCATAGAAGTTCTATCTCTTTGCATATTACTCCTCAGGGAGAATTATTGGTTCAGGCACCAAAGCTGGTTCCAAATTTTATAATAAAACAATTTATTGAATCAAAAGAAACTTGGATTTTAAAGTCTTTAGAAAAAATAAAAAAACATTCTGCAAAAACAAAAAAATTTATAGAGGGTGAAACATTTTTGTTTTTAGGAAATTCATATACATTAAAGCATGATAAAGGAATAGAAATTTTGTTTAAGGAAAGTACAGTATATTTCCCAAAAGTTATGCTTTTTCGAGCTAAAAAAGAATTAGAAAACTGGTATATAAAGCAAGCAAAAGAAAAAATTACGCAAAGGGTTGCGTATCATGCATTGCAAATGAAAGCAGAATACAAAAGTATTATATTTTCTGATACATCTTCAAAATGGGGAACCTGTTTTGCAGATAATAGTTTGCAATTTAATTGGCGTCTTATTATGGCACCTTTACTTGTTATAGATTATGTTGTTATCCATGAATTAGCACATACAAAACAACATAATCATAGTCAAAAATTCTGGAGTATTGTTGCTAATTTTACACCGGCATATAAACAACACAGAAAGTGGCTTACTGAAAATGGACACATGCTTAAAATTTAAAGTTGACAATGATTAAAAATATATGCATGCTAAGGATACTATGAAATATAAGCTGTCTCCAAAACTTGTTATTTTAGGAATTGGAATTTTAATTATTGGAATTTGCATTGGCTCTGGGTTTTCTGAGGTTATGCATATTTTCTTTACTCCTAAAGTTACCCACTCATACGCTGCTAAGGCAATCTATTTGAATGCAGAAAAAGAACCAAATGATACATTTGCAAAAGCCAATATAATTGTTCCTGGTTTTGAAACCATGGGTACATTTTCTAATGTCGGTGATGTAGATATGTATAAGTTTTCTATAGATAACCCTGCAACTGTCAAAATTTCATTAAGTAATGTTCCAACAAAATATAGTATGTTTGTTTATAACGAAAATCATGAATCTGTTGCTTTTGCAGACAGAAATGGATTTACAAGGTCAACATCTATGATAAGTTTGCCGGAATCAGGGACTTATTATATTAAAATGACAGAAAGTGCAGAAGATAAACAAATAAATACACCCTATACGATTACTATAGATATTCTTCCATTTGCCGACTAGCAATTGACAAAAAAGTATAAATACCAAATACTAAAGACAATATGAAAAAGCAGAAAAAGAGCCATGCTAAGCTCCAGAGAAAACAAAGACATCCACAGTATGTTTGTTTTGAATTTGTGAGATTTATTACAATATTATCTGTAGTTGGTATTTTGGTAATCGGAGGAAATTATTATTTTCACAATAAACAAGAATCAGAAGTTTTAGGCGCGCAAACTTCTATGGCACAACCTCAGCAATTGCAAAGTTCTCAATGTTCTCGTTGGAATATTCTATGTTTTTTTAAGAATATTTTTAATGCTAATAACACATCTTCTTCTTTGCCAATGCAGCAAGGACAACAAACCGGTTTTGGTCAGGGAGGTACTCAACAAATGTCTGGGACAACAATGCCAATGCCAAATATTGTATGGAATTTAGATACAACACAAATTCCACTTGGTGACTATAAATTAAGTACAACCTCCCCACAAGTGGGATATATTTATTCATGTACAACGCCATCTGGAAGCCGCGGTGCACAAACAAATGGTAGTTGGATTAATAAAACAACATGGAATTTGACAGAAAAAACAAACGTACAAGGCAATATCTCTTGGCCAAATGCTACGTTTAGCATAGTAACATCAGGAACAAACAGAGTAATTACCGGTAATGGATTGCCTGTAGGTGTAACAACAGGTATTTTCCCAATTGCTTCAACAGATCCTGCATACAAAATAGATAAAAATCCAAATAGCATTAAAGCACAAACAGTTTCTCTTACGTTGCCACTGAATCCAACAATGGGAGCTTCTCCAACTTGTGTTGGAATGGGGAAGATTGGAGTTTCAATAGATGGAGTTGCAATCTATAACGGAGTTGACGAACAAGGAAGAGATGCCGTTGCCCATGAAGAGCAAGACAGTTGCGGTGGTCACCCAGATGTTTCTGGAGAATATCATTATCATGGTCCAAGCAGCTGCGTAACAGGAACAAAACAAAATAATACCCTTGTTGGATACGCTTTAGACGGATATGGCATTTACAGCATGTATGATGCAAATGGAAAAGAATATACAAATGCAGATTTAGACGAATGCCATGGTATAACCAGTGAAATTATGTGGAACGGCAAAATGGTAACTATGTATCATTATGTAGAAACACAAGAATATCCATATACCATAGGATGTTACAGAGGATCTGTAGTTGCCAAAACCGGGATGGGACAGGGAATAAATCAGCGTTTGGGCGGGGGTCAAGGCGGACAACAGGGTGGAGTCCAAGGACAATTTCCTATGATGGGTGGTCAACAAGCAGAACAGGGCGGATTTGGTCAAGGAGGACAACAAGGACAATATGGAATACCTCAAAGTGGCGGCATGCCGCCTCCACAAAATATAAATTCTGGTTATTAATTTTGTTTTATGCTAAACTGCCAAAAATAATATGAGAATCCCTTCAGACACGCATGAAAAAATACTTGCAGCTTTTCAAATGCTGCAAGGATCTACAATTTCTGTAAGTACTTTTGAAAATATCCGTACAATTGTAAAAGGAATAAGTCCTGAAATAGACAAAAAATTAGAAATTTGTTCTAAGGCATTAGATAAAGTGCAAAAAATAGAACAAATGGATGTAATTTCTTTGGCAGCAGAACAATTGCCAGAAGATACCGAAAAAAAGAAAAAAAAGAAAAAGGCAATTATATTTTTTATTGCTTCTCTTAAGGATTTACGATCAGAAATTAATAGAATATCAAAAGAATTTAATCAGCAAACATCACAAAACAATTCTTTTATCAGCTGGGGGAGAATTATAAAGTTTGCAAAAGGTCCTTTTGGATTAGTTACACTAGCTGCAATTATTATTGTTAGTGTAATGGTACTAACAAACAAACATACTAAATCTGTGCAGCAAGAAGTTATGCCAACATCTGTACCAAAAAATCAAATACAAGTAATTATGTATAACGGCAAAGAAATTCCTTTATCCCAACTATATGTGGGACATGGGGCAGATTGTGATAGTCCACATTATCATGCTACATCGGGTTTTGTAATTACTGTTGATGGAATAAAAATTCAAGACCCAGAGGGTTGTGGATTTGGTAAAGTAGCAAACGTACAAATACAGACAATTTCTCGATAACTTGAATAA
>DASVYQ010000001.1:0-6406 GCA_036392095.1 Patescibacteria group bacterium | reverse complement strand
ATGGATGGTACTAGAACCATTATTCTTTTCATTTCTGCTTTGCTTTAATAATAAGAAAATAAGGATCCTTCATTTTTTCCTTATTAAGAGAGAAGCTCCTATTAAACATGTTGAAAATTGTAATAGGAGCATTTATCGTATAAGAAAATTTATATTTATCTAAAATGCTTAATAATTTATCTATCGAATTATTTTTATTTGTTTTACTTCCATGAAATTCTATAATTATCTCTGAAACAAGATGCAATTTACTGCGAATTTCATAAATTACTTCTACTTCCATTCCTTCAATATCTATTTTTAACAAGTCAACTCTTTTATTAATATATGATGATAGCTTAAGTGACGGTACCGAGATTGTTCTGTATGTTTTTTTTGAATACCAACTATTTTTTACGCCTGCATCTCCCCAAGTCCATCCAAACTTATGCGTATAAAAATTGATTTTACCTTTTTTACTTGCTAGCGCAGCATTGTGCAACGAAACATTACGTAATTCATTATCGTTAACATTTTTATTTAGGAGTGTGTATGTTCGGGGGTTTGCTTCGAACGCTTCTATTACTGCATCTGGATATTTTCTCTTAAAATATATAAGAGGAATTCCGATGTGTGCACCACAATCAATAATAAAAGGTTTCTTTTTAGACGAAGAGAAATTGTATTCATTATATATGAATATATCTTTATAAATTAATAAAAACTCTCTAAAGTTTTGGAATGTAAAATTGTTGCCAAACAATTTAATTTTCATATGAAATTATTTTTTTATTGCCTTAATAATAAGCCAATGTGCATGCTTTCTATCTAAAAAGCAAAATAGTCGAGAGATAATACCATAAAATGGAAAATATCCTACTCCTGCAATTTTTTCTACCACAAATCCAAACTCTTTATATGCATCTACTAACATTTGGTAAGCTAAAACTTTATTATGACTCAGCTCACCTAATTCATCACTTTTTTCAACTTTAAAATCCCCCTCAAGCGCAAAGGGATTTCCAAGCACTTTATTTGCAACCCCATAAGCACTTACAGAAGGTTGCCAGCCCATAATCAAGGAGATGACATTTGGCCAATTTGATAAATTATCTGTTGCAACTACTGTGTAGCCACCTTTCTTAAGAATTCGTTTAGTTTCTTGAATAAAAAATCCTGTATTATACAAATGCTCAAGACTAAAATGACTAACAACAACGTCCTGAGAGTTACTGGAAAATGGAAGCTTTTTATTCAAATTTCCTGGAACAAAAATTATTTTTTTAGATTTTATCTTTTTCTTTAAACTTATTGAGTCAACTCCATAAATTCTTTTTGCACCAGCAGCTGTTGCAAATCTCATTGTCAGCCTACCATCCCCGCTACCTAAATCGACAAAAGAACATCCTTCTCTTCTCTCTAGAAGTGAGGCAAAACGCTCTTGCTCTTCCTTGGTCCAGGATGTAAAGAGCTTTCTAAAATAATTTTTTAAAAAATTTAGCATTATTTATAATAATAAAATGTCTTCTCTAGACCTTTAAGTAGATCCGTTTTAGGATTAAAATTGATAACTTTTTTTGCTTTGGTTATATCAAATGGTAATTTATATTTATTGCTATCAGGGATTTTTATTTTTTTATTATTTACAAGATTATTAATAACATTTGCAAGTTTTTTTATTGTGACAACTTCTTTAGCCGCAAGTATCAATGGACTACATATTGCATATTTTTCAACTAAATCAAGTAGCGCCATTACTAGATCGTCTATATAAAGAAATTGTTTCCGCTGTTTACCATCATCAAATAACTCTATCGTCTCATTTTTAAGAACTTTATGAATAAATGTAGGAATAACTCTCTCTTTTTTAACACCAGTTGCATCTCCTGGACCATATACATTACCGGGTCTTGCTATGGCAATTTTTAATCCAAAGTTTTTTGCATACATACTTGCGACTATCTCACTGAATCTCTTTGACCAAACATAACCATTTGCACCGTCTGATGACTCCCAACTAACATCTTCTTTAATTGGAAATTTTGTTTTTTTCGAATAAACTTCTATTGAGCTCATGAGAAGAAATCTGTCTATATTATTTGCCACCGCTGCATCAAGCATATTGAGCACGATTCGAATATTTGTTCTAAAAATCTCTGCTGAATGCTCTTGCTTAAACTTAGAGCCACCATCCATTGCTGCAAAATTAAGAACAATATCTTGTCCTTTGGTAATCTTTAAACATGCTACAGCATCGAGTAGGTCTACTTTTTTTATAGAAATATTTTTAGTTTCATTTTTAAAAATATCTCTAAGCCTTCTTTGATTTGTTTTTGGAGACACAACTGCAGTAATATTAGCATCCTTTTTAAGTAGCGACTTTACTACATGAGAACCTATAAAGCCTGCAGCACCTGTAATAACAACTTTTTTATCTTTCCAAAAATTTTTCATATTACATAAAAAGGCTATACGCTATTCCTAAGGCGCCAGCCAGATATTCTAATGTCCTCATGAATATAAATGCTACAGAATCAAGAGGGCGAGACAAAAACAATTTCCAATTTTTTATATATGATGCTCTAATAGGAAAGTAACTAACGGTCGCAATGCTGGGACGTTTTTTAATGTACTTTAGTGCATCTTTACCGTACATAAATCGCTTCTTAAGCAGTCTCCATAATTGCAAATTTCCTTCATTATGCATAACTAAAGACTTTATCCTACCAACTTTATATCCTTTCTCTAGCGCTTTCTGATACATATCCCAGTCATCCCCCCCACCACCAATTGCTGCATCTAATCCCCCTAATGCCTGCCATACGATTTTCTTAAAAAAGCGAGGTGCCTCTGCTTTATCATCTCCCCAATAACATCTTCTTTCCAGATTTTTTGCTTGTGCCCAGATGCCAACACCAAAAGAATCTTCGGGGATAATGGCAGCATCAAGACCTTGCTCACAAAGCTTCACCGCATCTCGCACTACATGCTTTGTTAACTCCATATCTGCATCAACATAATAGACATATGTTCCTTTTGCCATTTTTGCTCCATAATTTCTTTTGTAAGGAGCATCAAAGGTACCTTTTGGCACACGAGGCACATAGGTAAGAACCTTTATTTTGTGTTTTTTTGCAATAGAAAGTGTTTGATCTGTTGATTTGCCATCAACGATAATAGTTTCAATATGTTTATACGATTGATTTGCGATACTTTTAAGTGTATTTTCTAAAAATACTGCAGAATTTCGTGTCGGAATAATAATTGAAACAACTTGATTTTTATTCATAAACATTACAGCTTTTTAGCAACAATGACAATTCCTAATCCTTGCGAATCAGAAACATG
Source organism: Patescibacteria group bacterium (assembly GCA_036392095.1). Lineage (GTDB taxonomy): Bacteria > Patescibacteriota > Microgenomatia > Levybacterales > UBA12049 > PPGL01. The sequence continues at coordinate 3,079 of DASVYQ010000001.1, read as the reverse complement.
TCTATCTAGTTGAGCAATCAAATACAAAATAGGATATGTAATACCAGCCAAGATAAAACTTTTCTCTAAAAAGAAATGATTTAATTCCCAACTAAATCTACCAAAGGGTCCGAATACCCTTCTTGCATGCACCACACTCAAACCACTTTTCTCTACATCTTTCACAAGTATTGGTAAAGAAAATCCTTCTCTCACATGATCTGCGTGATGCCAGCCTTTGGTGAATGAAAATATACGTTTTTGATTATTGTGAGGAGTATGAATAAATAAATACCCACCTTTTCTAAGAGCATCAGAGAGATTTTTGAGTGCCTTTTTATATGGTTTTATGTGTTCTAAGACATCAACATTAATAATAAGATTGTACTTCTCTTTTCTTAATCTTGATTTAACAATATCTATTTTTTGGAATGTAACTTTCTTTACGTGAAGATCATTGAATAATTTTTTGCACAAAAGTATTTTCTTAGTATCAATTTCACCACCTGTAATAAATGCGCTTGGATATTTTTGACGCAGCTCCAGCACATATCCTCCTATACCACTGCCAGCATCTAAAATTTCTTTCATTTTTTTGGGGAAATAAGAATTTATTGCACTTTTAAAGTGCATAAATCGAATTTGCATACCTATTTCCGGAACTCCGAAAAGATCAATGTATTGAGTAATTAAAAATTTTAGGAATTCATTTTTTGTAACTGTAGAACTTTTCTTTTCATATTCATCTTTCATTTTTGTGAAAGAATCAAAAAGAATTTCTGGATATTTCGCATATTCCTTTCCAAACATTTACCTATTGTACCATCCTTTCTGATACAAAGAAATCAATTTAATACTTTCTTTTGCTGCATTTTCCCAATGGAATTTTTCTGACCATTTTTGCGCATTTCTTGATAACTCCTCCCTTAGTTTGCGATTTTTAAGAATAAGCTTTATCTTTTCAACTAACTCTTCTTTAGAATTAACAAGAAATCCTGTTTTTTTATTTTTTATTGATTCCGATAATCCGGGCACTTCAAAAGCAATTGCTGGTGTTTTATGCAAATTTGCCTCAATTACTGAAATACTCCATCCCTCACCGATAGATGGATTAATAAAAACCCATGCCTTAGATAAAAGACTTATTTTCTCTGTTTCACTTACTGGTCCTAGAATTTTTATTCTTTTTCTATATCTACTTTTCATAACATTATCCGTTAAGACAGATGCCTCAGTGCCCCATCCTGCAATTAGTAAGTGAGCCGTAGGATTACTTTGCAATATCGTAGGAAAAACCTCTATAAGTAAATCGATTCTTTTATATGCCTTAATCCTTCCAAGGTATAAAATAGTTGGATATGCTGATTTTTTTACGTTTTTTTTATGTTTTTTCTTCCCATCTATTCCGCTATAAACAATATGTATATGCTTCTTTTGAAAACCAAGCTTTACTAATTCGTCGCGTGTCGTCTTTGAAATTGCAAGAATGGGAACTGCAAAGTACATCAAAGGAAATATGTATTGTTCTATCAAATAGCCAATATAATTGAGTGGAAATGGCAATTCAAAGAAAAATTGCTTCCCATGCACATGATATACAATGCACAATTTTGGTTTTCTTACGAAGAGCGGGGTGAAAAATGGTATTCCATTTTCGACATCAACCACAAAGTCTACCTTTTCTTTATTTTGAAATAGATAGAAGAGTATTGCCCATATATACACACTAAATCTATTTCCCATTCGCCTAATAGTAATTCCGTCATATATTTCTTTTCCTGGTAATTTTCGATCAATATCCTGTGCACAAAACACAGTTACTTTATGACCTAATTTAACCCATCTTTTCGCCAATTCAAAGATATAAATTTCTCCTCCACCTGCCCAACTGTGTTTTAAGTCTCGCCAATTAAAAACAAGAATATTCATATAAAAATTTTAATGATCGATCTTCAGTCAGGGGCAAGAACTGATTATTCTATGAATCGAATTTATTGCTCATTATAGCTAAAAACACTCCAAAGGGTAAGAAGAAAGATTGAGGCTAGGGATGCATAAGAAAACCATGTACCAATTTTTTTCGCCTTTGGCAGAAAAAGTGGCACTATAGCCAGAGCATAAAACCCTAATGAAACGCGAAAAACGAAAAAGGAAAATCCTAGCGCTTGCGCCCATGATTCCTGAAGCATAGTAAGCCCTGTAAAAAGTAAAAAGAAGAAAGTTAAAAGATAATTTTTATTAAAGTACTCTTTGAGAAAAACAGATAACCCAAAAACAAGAAACGGAAAGAAAGGATACCGATACCACCCGTGTCCCGGTTCATTTGGGATTGCATAGACAAAAACAGCAAAATATGCAAGAAAGGGCAGAAGAATAAAAAGATGTTTCTTAAAATCTTTTGCCATCAAGAGAAACATTGCAAACCAACCAAAGTAAATCCATCCATCAACGAAAAGTCTGTCTGTTAAGATAGGATACGTAAATAGTGCAAAAATACTGTTAAACGTAATATCATAACGATTCAACTGCAATCCCCACAGCGAAAAGAAAAGATTTTTATCCCAATACATCCCCCAAACAAAAAATAGAGCAAAAATAGGAAGTACTAATCCAACAAAAAGAAAAGCATGTTTATATTTCTGAAGTGCAAGGAAAATAAGAAAAATGGCAATTACTGCTGTTGCCCATGGAACTTTTGCAAGTGTTAGAAGTCCACAAATTACTACTGATATTGCAAAATATACTCTCTTTTTTGTTTTTATGTATCGTGACGCGAAATATAGCGCTAAAAGAAAAAATGGGATAAAAAAATTCTCGTTTTCTACCAAACGCGACCCGACAACTATTGATGGAATAATTGCATATAAAAATGAAGCAAGAAGACCGATTTCTTCCCCGTACAATTCTTTTCCCAAAATGAATACCATACATATACTAAGAAGCCCTAAGATAACAGCAAGTCCTCTGATGTGCTGCAAATCCACGTGAAACATATCCTTTGCACCAGTGAGCACTGCATAACTTCCCGCAACAAGTCCGAAAAGGGGTGGGTGCTCTAGATATGGCGTAACTAGTCGAAAATGGGTTTTTTGATAGATTA